>NZ_JBSFWT010000016.1:0-106665 GCF_053594975.1 Streptomyces sp. NPDC002537 | reverse complement strand
ACGCCCGGTTACATTCCGAACCCGGAAGCTAAGCCTTTCAGCGCCGATGGTACTGCATGGGGGACCGTGTGGGAGAGTAGGACGCCGCCGAACAAATTTTAGTGAAAAGCCCTGGTGGGAACTCCGGTTCCTGCCAGGGCTTTTCTGCATTTCCGGGCAGAAACCTCGGGACCGAAAAATCCGGTCCCGAGGCCGGAGCCCCGGGACCGGAAACCCGAATTACTCGGCCACTCCCGCAGCCCGTGCAAGCTCCAGGTCCAGGGACTCACGACGAATGCGCTGATCCGTGTACAGCAAAGCGGTCACACCCGCCGTCACCGGGAAAGCCAACGTGGAAGTGATGGCGCCACCGATGCCGGCGAAAATGAGCGAAGACCACGTCATCGGATCGCCCGCCATATCCGTACCCGTGACGAACGAGCCGATCATCGTCACCGGGAACTGCACCACCATCGACAGCACAAGAGTCAGCAGCACGGCGAGCGACTGCACACCGAACACCCGCCACCAGGCACCCCGCACCAGCTTCGCGGAACGCCGCATGCTCGCTATGACACCCTGCTTCTCCAGCATCAGCGCGGGCACCGCCAGGCTGAAACGAATCCACAGCCACGCGCCGACCACCACCCCCGCCAGCAGGCCCAGCACGGACAACGCGGCACCCGCCGCCTCCGCACCCGCAGCGTCGACGAGAAGCCCCATGCCCAGACCCACGCCGAAGACCGCACAGATCAACAACGGCAGCAGCACCAGCAGCCCGCACATCCGCGCCAACTGCGGGCGCGCGCTCCGCCACGCCTCCGCGACCGAACTCGTACGCCCCAGGATCGAATGGCTGACCACCATCGTCAGCATCGCCGTCGCGACGATCGAACCGATCAGGCTGAGCGCCCAGGCCACACCCGCGCCGGCCAGGGAATCACGCATGGCGTTCCACAGCTCCCGAGGCGTCACGGCATCGGACTCCGAGAGCTTCTGAAGATCCGGGACATCGCGGAACCACAGGCCCGAGACCACGGTCGACACCGCCTGCGTACCCACCGCCAGAGCCAGCGAGATGCCCAGAGTCGTACGCCACTGGCGCCGCACCACCTGCACCGCGCCATCGATGATCTCGCCCACGGCCAGCGGCCGCAGCGGGATCACACCCGGCTGCGGCGCACGCGGCGGAGGCGTCCAACCGCCCCAGGCCGCGCCCGGCTGCTGCTGCCCCCGGTTGCTGTGAGCGCGCTCCCGCGTGGCACGGCGCTGCTGCGGAGGCACCGCCGACGGCGCGGACCACTGGCCCCGGGGCGGCTGCTCCCGGGCCCACTGCGAGGGACGTGCGCCCTCGTCCGTGCCGCCGTTCCCGTCCGCAGGGGTGGGCTCCTCCGGCACGGACGGATGCTGCTCGTCGGAGGGGGAAGACCCGGGCGAGGTCCGGCCCGGAGTGTCGTTCATGTCGCTGTCGCTCCTTCTCGGTACCCGTCCGCCGGTGCGGCTCCGGGCCATTGCCAGCAATCGTGTCACGGTGCTCCGACAGCCGGACCGGCCCGCGGCCGAGCTGCGGGACAGGGGCTCGTACGAGGGAGGAACGGCCGGGAGACCTTCAATAGTCGCGGTGTGCCGGGCAGACTGGACAGATGGCTGATCACTCCGTGGCACCCGTGGATCCCGCCGCATACCCCGTCTCTCCCGCCCTCCGCTGGGACGAGCCGCCGGAGGGCCCCGTGATCGCGCTCCTCGACCAGCGACGGCTCCCGACCGAGGAAGTCGAACTGCTCTGCACCGACGTACCGGCACTGGTGGACGCGATACGCACGCTCGCGGTGCGCGGCGCCCCCCTGCTCGGCATCGCGGGAGCCTACGGTGTGGCCCTGGCCGCAGCACGCGGCTTCGACGTCCACGAGGCCGCCGGACAGCTCGCCCACGCCCGCCCCACGGCCGTCAACCTGGCCTACGGCGTACGGCGCGCGCTCCAGGCGTACGAGGCGGCCGTCGGGAACGGCGCGAACGCCGAACGAGCCGCCGCGGCCGTACTCGCCGAGGCCCGTGCGGTCCACCGGGAGGACGCCGAGGCCAGCGCCCGGATGGCGGCGCACGGCCTGGGCCTGCTCAAGGAGCTGCTGCCCGGAGGCGGCTACCGCGTGCTGACCCACTGCAACACCGGCGCCCTGGTCTCCGGGGGCGAGGGCACCGCACTCGCCGTGGCCTCCGCCCTGCACCAGACGGGGCGGCTGAGGCGCCTGTGGGTGGACGAGACGCGTCCCCTGCTCCAGGGCGCGCGCCTGACCGCGTACGAGGCGGCGCGCGCGGGCATGGCGTACACGCTGCTCACGGACAACGCGGCCGGTTCCCTCTTCGCGGCGGGCGAGGTCGACGCCGTGCTCATCGGCGCGGACCGGATCGCCGCCGACGGTTCGGTCGCGAACAAGGTGGGCAGCTATCCGCTGGCGGTGCTCGCCCGCTATCACCATGTGCCGTTCGTCGTCGTGGCGCCGACCACCACGGTGGACCTGGAAACCCCGGAGGGGGCCGCGATCGAGGTGGAGCAGCGGCCGGGGCACGAGGTGACGGAATTCGCCGCGCCACCGGTGGCGGGAGTGGTCGCCGAAGCGGGTACGGGCGTACCCGCGGCGCCGCTCGGCACCCAGGCGTACAACCCCGCATTCGACGTCACACCACCGGAATTGGTGACTGCGATCGTCACGGAGAACGGAGTGGTCTCGCCGGTCACCCGGGCGGGACTGGCCGAACTGTGCGGCCGGCCGGAGAAGGGACAGTGAGTGCGCCGGAGCGGAATTCCCGCAGGATGTCCACGGCCGGGAAAGAGTCCGGATGATCTTCGAGGTCAACGGGACACACCGAAGAATGCTTCTCGCCACAGGTGAGCTCGGTCACCCGGCTCTATGGACCGGATGCGAAAATGGGATGATGTCGATATGAAGGGACGCGTCCTTGTCGTCGACGACGACACCGCACTGGCCGAGATGCTCGGCATTGTGCTGCGTGGTGAGGGTTTCGAGCCGTCGTTTGTAGCGGACGGCGACAAGGCACTTGCTGCTTTTCGTGAGGCCAAGCCGGATCTCGTACTGCTCGACCTGATGCTGCCCGGAAGGGACGGCATCGAGGTGTGCAGGCTCATCCGGGCGGAGTCCGGTGTGCCGATCGTGATGCTGACGGCGAAGAGCGACACGGTCGATGTGGTGGTGGGCCTGGAATCCGGCGCCGACGACTACATCGTCAAGCCGTTCAAGCCGAAGGAGCTGGTGGCCCGGATCAGGGCGCGGCTCCGCAGGTCGGAGGAGCCGGCGCCGGAGCAGCTGACCATCGGTGACCTGGTCATCGACGTGGCCGGGCACTCGGTGAAGCGCGAGGGCCAGTCCATCGCGCTGACCCCGCTGGAGTTCGACCTGCTGGTCGCGCTGGCGCGCAAGCCCTGGCAGGTGTTCACCCGCGAGGTGCTCCTGGAGCAGGTGTGGGGCTATCGCCACGCGGCGGACACCCGCCTGGTGAACGTGCACGTGCAGCGGCTGCGCTCCAAGGTCGAGAAGGACCCGGAGCGCCCGGAGATCGTGGTGACCGTGCGCGGCGTCGGCTACAAGGCCGGACCGAGCTGACATGTCGGGCAACGGTGCCGCTCCGGAGTGGGGCGCGGGGCGGCCCGTCGAGACGGCGGGCGGCATATCTTTCTTCCGGCGGCTGTGGCGCGCCGGACGGCTGCTGCCCGACGGCGCGGCCTCCGGGCCGGTCCATCCGGTGCTGCGGCTGTACGTGCGGTGGGTGCGGCGTCCGCTGCTGCCCGCGATGCGGCTCTGGCGGCGCAACATCCAGCTGCGGGTGGTCGCCACCACGCTGCTGATGTCCGTCGGCGTGGTGCTGCTGCTCGGTGTCGTCGTCATCGGGCAGGTCCGCAACGGTCTGCTGGAGGCCAAGCGGCACGCCTCGCAGAGCCAGGCGGAGGGCGGTTTCACCGCCGCCCGCGACTATGCGGACGGGGCTGCCGACACCCGTGGGCAGGACCCCGCGCAGTCCGCCGTCCGCAACATGGACTCCGGGACGTGGCTGACGGCCCTGGTGCAGCAGCTGTCCAGCGGTGGTCAGGGCGTCTACCACGTGGTGGCCCTCAGTGCGGACAACGGTGAGGCGTCGGCCGTCGGCGCCCGCGGCCCGCGCGCCTCCGGGGACATCGACCCCGAGCACAGCATCCCGGCCGACCTGCGGAAACAGCTGAACACCCAGACGGGTGCGCTGGAGCGGTCCGCGTCGATCAAACACAGCCCCTCCGACGAGGGGGAGCCCGCGCTGGTCGTCGGCAAGCGGATGTACGACAACAACAACCGGGCGTACCAGCTCTACTACCTCTTCCCGTACACGCAGGAGGAGAAGTCGCTGACCCTGGTCAAGACCACGCTGGCGACCGCCGGGGTGTTCGTGGTGGTGCTGCTGGGCGCCATCGCCTGGCTGGTGGTACGGCAGATCGTCACCCCCGTACGGATGGCCGCCGGGATCTCCGAGCGGCTCGCGGCGGGTGTCCTCCAGGAGCGGATGAAGGTCACCGGCGAGGATGACATCGCCCGTCTGGGTGAAGCCTTCAACAAGATGGCGCAGAACCTCCAGGTGAAGATCCAGCAGCTGGAGCAGCTGTCCCGGATGCAGCGCCGCTTCGTCTCCGACGTCTCCCACGAACTGCGCACCCCGTTGACGACCGTGCGGATGGCCGCGGAGGTCATCCACGAGGCGCGCGAGGACTTCGACCCGGTGACCGCGCGCTCGGCCGAGCTGCTGTTCGGGCAGGTCGACCGCTTCGAGTCGCTGCTGTCCGACCTGCTGGAGATCAGCCGGTTCGACGCGGGCGCGGCGGCGCTGGAGGCGGAGCCGATCGACCTGCGGGACGTGGTGAACCGGGTCGTGGACGGCGCCCTGCCGCTCGCCGAGCGCAAGGGCAGCAAGCTGCTCGTCCGGGGCGACGAGAAGCCGGTGATAGCGGAGTCCGACGCGCGGCGCGTGGAGCGCGTGCTGCGGAACCTGGTGGTCAACGCCGTGGAGCACGGCGAGGGCCGGGATGTGGTCATACGGCTCGCCGCGGCGGGCGGCGCGGTCGCCGTCGCGGTGCGCGACTACGGTGTGGGCCTGAAGCCCGGCGAGGCGACGCGCGTCTTCAACCGCTTCTGGCGGGCCGATCCGGCGCGCGCCCGGACGACAGGGGGCACCGGTCTCGGGCTGTCGATCGCCGTGGAGGACGCGCGGCTGCACGGCGGCTGGCTGCAGGCGTGGGGCGAGCCGGGCGGCGGTTCGCAGTTCCGGCTGACGCTGCCGCGTACGGCGGGTGACACGTTGCGCGGTTCGCCCATCCCGCTGGAGCCGGAGGATTCGCGGCGCAACCGCGGTCTGAACGAGGCCGGGGTGCCGCTGGGCGTGTCCGGCCGCGGCGGAACCTCGCCGCAGGCGGGGGCGCAGGGGCCCGCGCCGGTGCCGGCGCAACTGCGCAGCACGCCACCGGCCGTAGACCTGACCGCGTTGCCGGGCAGTGGTGCGCGCGTGGTGGCGCGGCAGGGCGGTGCCGCGCCGTACGACAAGGGGGCGGCGGGCACGGCCGCCGACGAGGCCGGTTCGGAACGTGAGGGGCAGGCGCGTGGGCGCTGAACGCGGACGCCGACGGGCGCGCGGTGCGGGTGCGCGGCGGCCGGCGGGGATTGGCGCGCTCGCGCTCAGCGGCGCGCTGCTGGCCGGGTGCGCTTCGATGCCGGACAGCGGCGAGGTGACGTCGGTCGACTCCTCGCAGCGCGCCGACGCGGACTCGCAGGTGCGGGTGTACGGGGTGGCGCCGCACAAGGGCGAGCAGCCGCAGGACCTGGTCACGGGCTTCCTGGAGGCCACGACCAGCGACGACCCGGACTACGCCACGGCCCGGATGTACCTGTCCAAGAACGTGAAGCGGAAGTGGGACCCGTCCGCGTCGACGACGGTGCTGTCCGCGCCGCCGAAGGTGGACGTCTCGCGCACTGGCGAGCGCAAGCAGGACTTCGCGGTCACGCTGGACGGCAAGCAGGTCGCGACGGTCGACGCCAAGCACGCGTACAAGCCGGACGAGGGCAAGTACCAGAAGGACATCCGCGTCGTCCAGGAGGACGGGGAGTGGCGCATCGACGCACTGCCGTCCGGACTGGTGCTCGGGATCGCCGACTTCCAGCGCATCTACCGCTCGGTCAACAAGTACTACTTCGCCGAGCTGGGGGCGAGCGGCGTGGGCGAGGGCCGCAACGTGCTCGTCGCCGACCCCGTCTATCTGCGCAAGCGCATAGACCCCGTGACGTCCACGGTGAACGCGTTGCTGGACGGGCCGACGACCTGGCTCGACCCGGTCGCCACGACGGCCTTCCGCGAGGGCACGAAGGTGGTCGACCAGCGGCTGTCCCTCGACGACTCCAACGCCCTGAAGGTACGGCTCAACGACCGGGCGGCGGGCACCAGTCAGGAGCAGTGCCTGCGGATGGCGGCGCAGATCCTCTACACGGTGCAGGACCAGTCGGCCAAGGTCAGCCAGGTGACGCTGCAGCGTGAGAACGGCTCCCAGATGTGTGTGCTGCCACGGGAGCAGGCCCGCTACTACGCGCCGGATCTGACGGCGGGCCGTCCCGACCGGCAGTACTTCGTGGACGCGCAGCACCGGCTGGTCAGTCTCGCCGACGGTGACGAGGAACCGCGGCGGGTCGGCGGCCCGTTCGGCGAGGGCTCCGTGCAGCTGCGGTCGGCGGCGGTGGACCGGTCCCAGAAATGGGCCGCGGGTGTGACGGCCAACGGGCAGTCGCTGTACGTGGCCGGGCTGGTCGGCGGGCCGCTGGGCGACGCCCGGCTGACGGTGCGGGGCGGCGGGGCCAAGACCGGCCTGACGGCACCGAGTTGGGACGGGCTGGGCGACCTGTGGGTCGCCGACCAGGACCCGGACCGGCCGCGGCTGCTGCGCCTGCCGCACCTGCCCGGTGGCATGGGCGCGCCGGAGGAGGTCCAGGTGCCCCGGCTCGACGGCGCGCGGATCACCGGGCTCCGGGTGGCCGCGGACGGTGTGCGGATCGCGCTGCTGGTGACGAAGGGCGACCGGACGACGCTGCAGCTGGGGCGTGTGGAACGGCGCGGCAGCTTGGGGCACATGACGCTGTCGGTGCAGGAACTGCGCTCCGTGGCACCGAAGTTGGAACAGGTCGATGCCGTTTCCTGGGCGGGCGGCAGCCGGTTGCTGGTGGCGGGGAGCGAACAGGGCGGTCTGCAGCAGCTGGAGTACATCGAGACCGACGGTTCGCTGTCGAACGCCTCGACGCTGCCGGGCATCACCGGGGTGCGCGGGGTCGCCGCCGCGGAGAGCACGGCCAAGACACCGACCCTGGTCGCCGAGCGGGACGGCGGGATCGTGCGCCTGCTGCCGGACGCCGGCTGGAAGCTGGTGACCAAGGAGGGGTCGGCGCCGGTCTACCCGGGCTGACCAGGCGCTTTCCGGTACGGGTGGGGCCGGCACGGGTGGGGCCGGTGCGGCTGCTGGTGCGGTGACCAGGAGTTATCCACAGGGGTGGCAGAGGTCGCCGCATGGCGGGAGAGTAGTCCTATGCGCGGGTGGTGGCAGGAGATCACCGGCCTGGTGCTGCCGGTCGACTGCGCGGGGTGCGGCCGGTGGCGCACCGTGCTGTGCGAGGAATGCCGTACGGCGCTGAGCGGGCGCCCGGTACGCCGCGCGTGGCCGGACCCGGTGCCCGCGGGGCTGCCGCCCGTGTACGCGGCGGCACCGTACGACGACCCGGTGCGATCGGTGCTGCTCGCGCACAAGGAACGGGGCGCGCTGGCGCTGGCGGGGCCACTGGGGACCGCGCTGGCGGGGGCGGTGCGGTCGGTGGTGGCGTCCGTCGCGCGGAATGCCGGGGAAGGCCCCTGGCTGCTGGTGCCGGTGCCCTCCGCCCGCCAGGCGGTCGCTGCGCGCGGGCACGATCCGGGGCGGCGGATCGCCCTGGCGGCCGCCGGAGTGCTACGGCGGTCCGGGCTGCCCGTCCGGACGGCGGCGGTGCTGCGGCAGCGCAGATTCGTCGCCGATCAGGCGGGGCTCGACGCCCGGCAGCGGAGAGCAAACGTGTCCGAGGCCCTGGGGGTGGTCAAGGGGGGAGAGGTGCTGTTGGGGAAGGAGAAACCAGTGGTGTTGGTGGATGACCTGATGACCACCGGGGCGTCGCTCACCGAGGCCGCGCGGGCCGTCTCCCGGGCGGGTGGACGGCCGCTCGGGGCCGCCGTGGTGGCAACCGTCGAGCGCTGGCCCGCCGAGCGCGTACGAGGGAAAAAGCGGAACTGACAGGGAACGCCGTTCGTTGCTGATGGAAACGGGCGGGAAACACCTGAATGGGGGTACGCCCCGGTAGGGGCTACCGACAGGCGTCCGGGCGAGATATGTTCGGTTGTGAGGAACGGCAAGCGCTATGCCTCATATCTCCGAATGGCGCGCTTTGCGCGGCTTCGAAGAAGCTTGAAGTCGATGGGGTGTAGATCTTGCCGACGGGGGAGGAGGAGGTGAAACCGCCAAGTCGGTGGCTCCGGGGCATCCCCGGGGCTTGTTGCAAGAGGGATGCGCTCCGCACCTTCTGCGGGGCGATCCGGGAACGGAGTTCTGCGTGGACATCGTCGTCAAAGGCCGCAAGACCGAGGTGCCCGAGCGCTTTCGCAAGCACGTGGCCGAGAAGCTGAAGCTGGACAAGATCCAGAAGCTCGACGGCAAGGTGATCAGCCTCGACGTCGAGGTGTCCAAGGAGCCCAACCCCAGGCAGGCCGACCGCTCCGACCGAGTGGAGATCACCGTGCGCTCCCGCGGACCGGTGATCCGGGCAGAGGCCGCGGCGACCGATCCGTACGCCGCGCTGGACCTCGCCACCGCCAAGTTGGAAGCGCGGCTGCGCAAGCAACACGACAAGCGTCATACCCGAAGGGGCAACGGACGCATTCCCGCGAGCGACGTGGCGAGCACCGTCATCGGCGCCGCGGAGCTCAACGACAGCGGGGAACTCACCGCGGAGCAGGCGATGGACGGAGTTCCGGTCACCCGTATGGGACCGCTCGAGGTTCGGGGCGAAGGCCCCCTGGTGGTCCGCGAGAAGACGCACACCGCGGCACCCATGGCACTCGACCAGGCGCTCTACGAAATGGAGTTGGTCGGCCACGACTTCTATCTGTTCGTCGACTCCGAGACCAAGCTGCCCAGTGTCGTCTACCGGCGGCACGCCTACGACTACGGCGTCATCCGTCTCGACGCCGATCCGCTGTTCGAGGCGGAGCCCGGCGGGGCGGGCGGAGCGCTCGGCGGCTGACCCGGGGATCCCGGCGGGCAGCCGGGGCCTCTCGCGACCCGCGCCGTAGCCACCACGAAAGGTGCCCTCGGAGCGCCCATGCGCTCCGAGGGCACCCTGTGCGACGGTGGGAGCACCGCCGGACCACACGGCATGAAATCATGACGGACGGCCAACCATCGGCCCGCCGAAACAGGTTGGGGCGGCGCAGCACTGTGCAACCGCGAGGGGCTCTGGGCCTTCAGGGGGAGGAACAATGGCGGACAGGTTCGGGCCAGTGCTCGTGCCCGGCGAGGATGACGACGAGGCCGCCTGCGCGGACCGGGGCGGCAAGCGCGAGGAGCCCATCCGGGTCCTGGTGGTGGACGACCACGCGCTCTTCCGCCGGGGGCTGGAGATCGTCCTGAAGCAGGAGGAGGACATCGAGGTCGTCGGCGAGGCCGGGGACGGCGCGGAGGCCGTGGACAAGGCCGCCGACCTGCTGCCGGACATCGTGCTGATGGATGTGCGGATGCCCAAGCGCGGTGGCATCGAGGCGTGCACCTCCATCAAGGAGGTGGCCCCCAGCGCGAAGATCATCATGCTGACGATCAGCGATGAGGAGGCCGACCTCTACGACGCCATCAAGGCGGGGGCGACCGGCTATCTCCTCAAGGAGATCTCCACCGACGAGGTGGCCACCGCGATCCGCGCGGTCGCCGACGGGCAGTCGCAGATCAGCCCGTCGATGGCCTCCAAGCTGCTCACCGAGTTCAAGTCGATGATCCAGCGCACGGACGAGCGCCGTCTGGTGCCCGCCCCCCGGCTCACCGACCGTGAGCTGGAGGTGCTGAAGCTCGTGGCCACCGGGATGAACAACCGTGACATCGCGAAGGAGTTGTTCATCAGCGAGAACACGGTCAAGAACCATGTCCGCAACATCCTGGAGAAGCTGCAGTTGCACTCCCGGATGGAGGCGGTGGTGTACGCGATGAGGGAGAAGATCCTCGAGATCCGGTGACCGCGGGCCGCCCCGGCCGGGCCGGCGCGCGGTCACCGGCGTGGTCAGGTGAGGGCGGTGGTCAGGGCCGCGGCCAGCCTGGTGTCGTCGCAGCGTTCGACGCGCACCGTGTCGCAGCCGACCCACTCGGCGGCCTCCCACAGCGCCCGCGCCATGGGCGCCACGGCCCTGGGGCCGTCGAGCGACACCTGGCGGGCCACCAGCGTGCGGCCTTCGCGGGCGGGGTCCACCCGCCCGGCCAGCCGCCCGCCCGTCAGCAGCGGCATCGCGAAGTAGCCGTGCACCCGCTTCGGCTTGGGCACATACGCCTCCAGCCGGTGGGTGAAGCCGAAGATCCGCTCCGTGCGCGGCCGGTCCCAGATCAGCGAGTCGAACGGCGAGAGCAGCGTCGTGCGGTGGCGGCCCCGCGCCTCGCCCGCCAGCGCCTCCGGGTCCGCCCAGGCGGGCCTGGCCCACCCGGCGACCTCGACCGGCACCAGCCCCGTGGCCTCGATGACCGCATCCACCTGCTCGCCCTTGAGGCGGTGGTAGTCCGCGAGGTCGGCCCGGGTGGCCACCCCCATCGCCGCGCCCGCCTGCGCGACCAGGCGGCGCATGCACTCGAGGTCGTCGAGGTCGTCGTGGAAGAGGGCCTCCGGCACGGCGCGCTCCGCCAGGTCGTACACCCGCTTCCAGCCGCGCCGTTCCGTGCAGACGACCTCGCCGGTGTCGAGCAGCCACTCCACGGCGATCTTCGTCTCGGACCAGTCCCACCAGGGGCCGCCGTTCTTGGCGCCGCCCAACTCCGTGGCCGTCAGCGGGCCGTCCGCCTTGAGCCGGTCGCGGACGGCGGCGCAGGAGCGCTCCGGCTCCTTCATCACGTGCCAGCGGTGGCCCCGCGCCTGGAAGGCCCGCCGCCGGAACGCGAAGAGCGGCCACTCCTCGATGGGCAGGATGCACGCGGCGTGCGACCAGTACTCGAAACTGTGCGGCGGCTCGGAGGCCGTGCGCGGCGTCCAGTAGGCGGACTCGACCGCGCCCCGGCCGACCCCGCCCAGCCGTGCGTACGGCACCAGCTCGTGCGAGCGGGCCAGCACCGAGATGGTGTCCAGCTGCACCGCGCCCAGCCGCCGCAGCACCCCGCGCACCCCCGCCCGCCGGTCCGGGGCGCCGAGCAGCCCCTGGGACCGCAGCGCGATGCGCCGCGCCTCGTCGGCGGACAGCCGGTGCTCGGCGCGTGGACCCTTGGCAGCGGCGGCAGTTGTCATGCTGGAGACCATGCCGCCAGCCTAGGTCCCGGCACTGACAATGCCCTCGGCAACGCCTTCCGATCGGTCGGGTCCGATCGGTCGGGTCCGGCCGGTCGAGCGCGGTCGGTCAAGCCCGTTCGGGAAACGGCAGGTAGGGGGTGGCGGACGGCAGCCCCAGGTCCGAGGGGAGCAGCGAGCCGGTCCACGCGTCGCGGCGCGTACCGGCGCGCGGGATCTTCGCGCGCTGGGTGCCCTCCATCCGGAAGCCCACCTTCAGGGCGACTGCCCGGGAGCCCGTGTTCCCGGCCTCCGCGTACCACTCCAGCCGCTCCGTGCCCAGTTCCTCGAATGCCCAGCGGGCCACCTCGCGGGCCGCTTCCGCGGTGTAGCCCCGGCCGCGCCGCTCCTTGGCGGTCCAGTAGCCGAGCTCCGCCTGCCGCTCGGCGGAGCGCAGCTGCGCGAGCCGCACCAGGCACATCGACCCCACCAGTAGGCCGTCGTCCCGGGTGAACAGGCCCCAGGTGTACATCGAGTCGTCGCGCCAGCCCGCCGGGCAGGTCTCCTCGATGAACGTCCGGGCGTCCTCACGGGTGTAGGGGGAGGGAACGCTCGTGTAGCGCGGGATGTCGGGGTCCTGGCAGGCGGCGTGCACGTCGTCCACGTCGGACGGGGCGAAGGGGCGCAGCGCCAGGCGTTCGGTGGTGAGGGGTACGGGCTCCATGCGGGGAGTCTGATCGCCGGTCCCGGTCCCGGGCGAGTGATTTTCCCCGTTGACGATGATCGTGGAGAAATGTCATGGGCCCCGGCACCTTTGCCCGGCCCCATTCGTTCACCGTGCGGGTGACGTCAGGCTCAGGCTCTGACGGACCTCCCGGCGCGGCGGGGTCCTCGCTTACGATGGCCGTTGCGGCGGGGACTGTCCCGTCGTGCCCGCGCACCCTCCCCCTGCCCGCGGCGGGGGCAGCCCCAGTGCCAGGCCCGACCGGCAAGGAGTCAGCCTACGTGTCCGTCTTCGGCAAGATCATGCGTGCAGGAGAAGGCAAGATCCTGCGCAAGCTGCACCGCATCGCGGACCAGGTCAATTCCATCGAAGAGGACTTCCTCACCCTCTCCGACGCCGAGCTGCGCGCGCTGACCGAGGAGTACAAGCAGCGCTATGCCGACGGCGAGAGCCTGGACGACCTGCTCCCCGAGGCGTTCGCGACGGTCCGCGAGGCCGCCAAGCGTGTGCTCGGCCAGCGCCACTACGACGTCCAGCTGATGGGCGGCGCCGCCCTGCACCTGGGCTACGTCGCGGAGATGAAGACCGGTGAGGGCAAGACCCTCGTCGGCACGCTCCCGACCTATCTGAACGCCCTTTCGGGCAAGGGCGTCCACCTGATCACGGTCAACGACTACCTGGCGGAGCGCGACTCCGAGCTGATGGGCCGGGTGCACAAGTTCCTCGGCCTCTCGGTCGGCTGCATCCTCGCCAACATGACCCCGGCGCAGCGCCGCGAGCAGTACGGCTGCGACATCACCTACGGCACGAACAACGAGTTCGGCTTCGACTACCTGCGCGACAACATGGCCTGGTCGCAGGACGAGCTGGTGCAGCGCGGGCACAACTTCGCGGTGGTCGACGAGGTCGACTCCATCCTCGTCGACGAGGCCCGTACGCCGCTGATCATCTCCGGCCCGGCCGACCAGGCCACCAAGTGGTACGGCGACTTCGCCAAGCTGGTCACCCGGCTGAAGAAGGGCGAGCCCGCCAACCCGCAGAAGGGCGTCGAGGAGACCGGCGACTACGAGGTCGACGAGAAGAAGCGCACGGTCGCCATCCACGAGGCCGGTGTCAGCAAGGTCGAGGACTGGCTGGGCATCGACAACCTCTACGAGTCGGTCAACACCCCGCTCGTGGGCTACCTGAACAACGCCATCAAGGCGAAGGAGCTCTTCAAGAAGGACAAGGACTACGTCGTCATGGACGGCGAAGTCATGATCGTCGACGAGCACACCGGCCGTATCCTCGCCGGCCGCCGCTACAACGAGGGCATGCACCAGGCGATCGAGGCGAAGGAAGGGGTGGACATCAAGGACGAGAACCAGACCCTCGCCACCATCACCCTGCAGAACTTCTTCCGCCTCTACAGCAAGCTCTCCGGCATGACCGGTACGGCGATGACCGAGGCCGCCGAGTTCCACCAGATCTACAAGCTCGGCGTCGTGCCCATCCCGACGAACCGGCCGATGGTCCGCAAGGACCAGTCCGACCTCATCTACCGCACCGAGGTCGCCAAGTTCGACGCCGTCGTCGAGGACATCGCGGACAAGCACGACAAGGGCCAGCCGATCCTGGTCGGCACCACCTCCGTCGAGAAGTCCGAGTACCTCTCGCAGCAGCTCGCCAAGCGCGGCATCCAGCACGAGGTGCTCAACGCCAAGCACCACGAGCGCGAGGCCTCGATCGTCGCGCAGGCGGGCCGCAAGGGCGCCGTCACCGTCGCGACCAACATGGCCGGCCGCGGTACGGACATCAAGCTCGGCGGCAACCCCGACGACCTCGCCGAGGCGGAGCTGCGCCAGCGCGGCCTGGACCCGGTCGAGCACGTCGAGGAGTGGGCGGCCGCGCTGCCCGACGCCCTGGAGCGCGCCGAGGCCGCGGTCAAGGCGGAGTTCGAGGAGGTCAAGTCCCTCGGCGGGCTCTACGTCCTGGGCACCGAGCGCCACGAGTCGCGCCGCATCGACAACCAGCTCCGCGGCCGTTCCGGCCGTCAGGGCGACCCGGGCGAGTCCCGCTTCTACCTGTCGCTCGGCGACGACCTGATGCGCCTGTTCAAGGCCCAGATGGTCGAGCGCGTGATGGCCATGGCCAACGTCCCCGACGATGTGCCGATCGAGAACAAGATGGTCACCCGGGCCATCGCCTCCGCGCAGTCCCAGGTCGAGCAGCAGAACTTCGAGACCCGCAAGAACGTCCTGAAGTACGACGAGGTCCTCAACCGCCAGCGCGAGGTCATCTACGGCGAGCGCCGCCGCGTCCTGGAGGGCGAGGACCTGCAGGAGCAGATCAAGCACTTCATGGACGACACCATCGACGACTACATCCGCCAGGAGACCGTCGAGGGCTTCGCCGAGGAGTGGGACCTGGAGCGGCTGTGGGGCGCGTTCAAGCAGCTCTACCCGGTGAAGGTCACCATCGAGGAGCTGGAGGACGCGGCGGGCGACCGCGCGGGCATCACCGCCGAGTTCATCGCCGAGTCCATCAAGGACGACATCCACGAGCAGTACGCGGCCCGCGAGGCGCAGCTGGGCTCCGACATCATGCGCGAGCTGGAGCGGCGCGTGGTGCTGTCGGTGCTCGACCGTAAGTGGCGTGAGCACCTCTACGAGATGGACTACCTCCAGGAGGGCATCGGCCTGCGCGCGATGGCCCAGAAGGACCCCCTGGTGGAGTACCAGCGCGAGGGCTTCGACATGTTCACCGCCATGATGGAGGGCATCAAGGAGGAGTCCGTCGGCTACCTGTTCAACCTGGAGGTCCAGGTCGACCAGCAGCTGGAGGAGGTCCCCGTCCAGGAGGAGGCCCCCGCCCTGGAGAAGATCCAGGACGCGGTGCCCGCCGCCGCCCGCCCGGAGATCCGCGCCAAGGGCCTGGACGCCCCGCAGCGTCCGGACCGGCTGCACTTCTCGGCGCCCACGGTCGACGGCGAGGGCGGTGTCGTCGAGGGCGACTTCGTCGGTGACGAGGGCCCGACCCGTTCCCCGGCGGACGGCATGACCCGCGCCGAGCGGCGCAAGGCGCAGAAGAACAGCGGCGGCCGCCGCCGCAAGAAGTAACTCAGCAGGAGACAGCGCCGTGGAAAGCAGCGGCGCATCGCGAGGCGGGGCCGGCACACAGGATGTGCCGGCCCCGCCTCGCGCGTTCATGTCCGGGCTCCGCCGAGCTCGATCGCGGAGCACCGCCACCGCTGGTCCGCGCCGCGCTCCAGCCGGAAGGCGAGCGCCTGGAGCCGGTCCCCGGAGACGATCCGGGCGAACGCCTCGATGACACCGGGCCGCGGCCGGAACTCGTCGCAGCGCCGTACGAACGGGGCGCGGCCCGGTGGCGGTGGCCGCAGCGGCGTGTGCGGGGCGAGCGTGGCCAGCTGGTCGTAGGCGGTCCCCAGCGTGTGCCCGAGCATCCAGTGCACCGGGCGCTGGCCGCTGAGGGTGAGCAGCAGCCGGTTGGCGAACCAGTAGCGCGGCAGCCCCTCGCGCTCCCGGCGCCGTGCCGCCGGGTCCGGGTGGGGTCTCCTGCCGTCGGTGCGCCGGGGCGGCCCGGTCCTGGCCGCCCTGGTGGCCCTGGCCGGGCCGGTGGAGCCGGTGGTCGTGCGGTGCATGGCGATCGCCCCCGTGATGCATGCCGGGCCCGGTGCCGATACCGGGCGGTACCCCCTGGTCGGGGATCTTCTATCGGCGGCCCGTGGCGGGCGGCAAGGGCGGGTGGCCGCCGCCGTACGGCCCGGCCGGGTTCACCTATCAGGGGCGAGCCGTACGGGTGAAGGGGTGCCGGAGGGGCGCTGAGGGGGTGTGGAGCGGCTCTCCCGCGCCGGGTGGGCAAAAGGGGACGGCGCCCCCGGACCCGCCCCACAGGGGCTCCCGCACTTCGAAGGGGGACTCCCGCCCGTATGCTGGCAGCGCGGTTCGTCCAGTGCTCAGGAACTCCAGGAAAGCGGCGGTCATGCGCGTCTACGTCCCCCTGACCCTCTCCGGTCTCGCCGAGGCGCACCGGACCGGCCAGCTCGGGCCCGCCCCGCTGTACGCCTATGCCGTCACCCCCGCGCTGCGCGAGTGGTACCTCTCCGAGGACGTCGAGGAGCTGGAGTACGCGGCCCTCGGGCGCGCCGCCGAGGCGTCGCTGCGCAAGCTCGCCGACGACCCGGACGCCGCGCGCCGCCGCGTCGTCGTCGCGGTCGACGTGCCGGACGGGGCCGCGGCCGGCGATCCGGACCGGGGCCTGGAGCAGGCCACGCTGGGCCAGGTGCGGCTCGCGGCGGCCGTGCCGCTGGCGAAGGCGGCGGCCGTGCACGTGGACTCCGGCGACGCGGAGGCGGACGTCGCGGCCGCGGCCGCCGCGCTGGAGGCGGCGGACAAGGGCGACGACGACGCGCAGTTCGTCGTCGACGGCGCGGAGGACCACGACCTCATGTGGTTCGGCGTCCAGGAGATCCCGGGTCTTCTCTGAGCGGGATCTCCTGGATATCTCAGGGTCTCCTCCGGTCCCGGCCGTCACACCTGATCGGTACCGTCGTGTCATGGGGAAGCACGTGACGCACATCGTCTGGGACTGGAACGGGACACTCCTCTCCGACACCGAGGCAGTGATCGCGGCGACCAATGCCGCCTTCGCCGAGATCGGCCTGGAGCCGATCACCCTGGAGCGGTACCGCGAGCTGTACTGCGTCCCGGTCCCGAGGTTCTACGAGCGGCTGCTGGGCCGCCTGCCCACGTCCGCCGAGTGGGAGCACATGGACGAGGTCTTCCACCGGCACTACCGGGACCACGCCCCGCACTGCGGCCTCGCGGAGGGCGCCGAGCGCCTGCTGGCGGACTGGCAGGGCGCGGGCGGCACCCAGTCGATCCTGTCGATGCACGGCCACGAGGAGCTCGTCCCGCTCGTCCGCGGCTTCGGGATCGAGGAGAGATTCGTCCGGGTCGAGGGGCGTACGGGCCCCTCGGGCGGCAGCAAGGCGGCGCACATGGCCCGGCACGTCGCCGGTCTGGAGGGCATACCGGCGCACCGCACCGTGATCATCGGTGACGCCGTCGACGACGCGATGGCGGCGGCGCACGTGGGCGCCCACGCCGTGCTCTACAGCGGCGGGTCGCACAGCCGGGCGAGTCTCGCCGAGGCGGGCGTTCCGGTCGTGGACAGTCTCGCGGCCGCCGTCGCCGAGGCGCGGCGGCTCGTCGGCTGAGGCCGGCGGGGCGGCGGAGCCGCTGGTGAGCGGCGCTGGAGAGGGCGCTGGAGGGGGGAATGGTGCGGAGGGAGTGCTTCCGGTCGCTGCGTCGCTGTCCGGAGCGTCAAAGTTCAGGCCTGGGATTTGTACACAACTGGCTCGTGACGGTTCCTGGGGGAAGAGCGATAGCCTTGTCGGGTGATCAGCGCGATATCCGGCACGGAGGGTGACACCACCCCTGCCCTTCGCCCGGAGTGCCACCGCACCCGGGCGGTCGCTGATTCCCGTCACGGGGCGGACACGACGAATCCCGGCAGGACAGATCTCGTCAAGATGACTGTCAAAGCCGTCACAACAGCCCCGATCACCTCTCATTCCGGCATAACGTCGAGGACGACCGGATACCCCGCGTCGCGACGTGATGCCTTCACCACCTATGTCACGCAACGGCGCGCGACAGGAGCCAGAGGACATGCAGACCAAGCTGGACGAAGCCAAGGCCGAGTTGCTCGAACGGGCGGCGCGCGTCGCTGAGAACAGCCCGGCCGGGGGGCCGCAACCGACCGGTCCGAAGGGCGAGGGCGCGCTCGACCCCGAGACCCTGACCGCCTATCTCCAGCGCTACTACCTGCACACCGCGCCCGAGGACCTCACCGGTCGCGACCCGGTCGACGTCTTCGGCGCCGCGCTCTCGCACTACCGGCTCGCCGAGAACCGGCCGCAGGGCACCGCCAACGTGCGGGTGCACACGCCGACCGTCGAGGAGAACGGCTGGACGTGCAGCCACTCCGTCGTCGAGGTCGTCACCGACGACATGCCCTTCCTGGTCGACTCCGTCACCAACGAGCTCTCCCGCCAGGGCCGCGGCATCCACGTCGTGATCCACCCGCAGGTCGTCGTCCGCCGTGACGTCACCGGCCGCCTGCTGGAGGTCCTCGGCTCGAACTGCGACGCGCACGGCGACGGCAAGGGCGCCGTCCTGCCGCACGACGCGCTCACCGAGTCGTGGATCCACGTCGAGATCGACCGCGAGACCGACCGCGGCGACCTCAAGCAGATCACCGCCGATCTGCTGCGCGTGCTCTCCGACGTCCGCGAGGCCGTCGAGGACTGGGAGAAGATGCGCGACGCCGCGCTGCGCATCGCCGAGGACCTGCCCGCCGAGCCGACCGCCACTGACGTGCCCGCGTCCGAGGTCGAGGAGGCCCGCGAGCTGCTCCGGTGGCTGGCCTCCGACCACTTCACCTTCCTCGGCTACCGCGAGTACGAGCTGCAGCGGATCTCCGCCGACGGCGACGAGGAGGACGTCCTCAGCGCCGTCCCCGGCACCGGCCTCGGCATCCTGCGCTCGGACCCCACGCACCACGACGAGGGCCACCACGCAGGTCCCGGCCGCTCCCACCTCACCCGCCCGGCGTCGCCGTCCTTCAACCGGCTGCCCGCGGACGCCCGCGCCAAGGCCCGCGAGCACAAGCTGCTCGTCCTCACCAAGGCCAACAGCCGCGCCACCGTGCACCGTCCCTCCTACCTCGACTACGTCGGGGTGAAGAAGTTCGACGCCGAGGGCAATGTCATCGGCGAGCGCCGCTTCCTGGGCCTGTTCTCCTCCGCCGCGTACACCGAGTCCGTGCGCCGCGTCCCCGTCGTCCGCCGCAAGGTCGCCCAGGTCCTCGCAGACGCCGGGTTCTCGCCCGACAGCCACGACGGCCGCGACCTGCTCCAGATCCTGGAGACCTACCCGCGCGACGAGCTGTTCCAGACGCCCGCCGACCAGCTGCGCACCGTCGCCACCAGCGTCCTGTACCTCCAGGAACGCCGCCGGCTGCGGCTCTATCTCCGCCAGGAGACCTACGGGCGCTACTACTCCGCCCTCGTCTACCTGCCGCGTGACCGCTACACCACGGGCGTCCGGCTGCGGCTGATCGAGATCCTCAAGGAGGAGCTCGGCGGCACCAGCGTCGACTTCACCGCGTGGAACACCGAGTCGGTCCTCTCCCGGCTGCACTTCGTCGTCCGCGTCGAGCCGGGCTCCACCCTGACCGACCTCACCGACGCCGACGTCGAGCGCATCGAGGCCCGTCTGGTCGAGGCCGCCCGCTCCTGGGCCGACGGCTTCGCCGAGACGCTCACCGCCGAGGTGGGCGAGGAGCGCGCCGCCGAGCTGTTGCGCCGCTACGGCCAGGCCTTCCCCGAGGGCTACAAGGCCGACCACAGCCCGCGCGGCGCCGTCTCCGACCTCGGTCACCTGGAGAAGCTGACCGCGGCGGGCGGCGACCGCGACTTCGAGCTCAGCCTCTACGAGCCGGTCGGCGCGGGCCCCGACGAGCGCCGCTTCAAGATCTACCGCACCGGTGAGCCCGTCTCCCTCTCCGCGGTGCTGCCGGTGCTGCACCGGCTCGGCGTCGAGGTCGTCGACGAGCGGCCGTACGAGCTGCGCTGCTCGGACCGGACGACCGCCTGGATCTACGACTTCGGGCTGCGGATGCCCGAGCGGGTCGACGGCGACGACGCCCGCGTCCGCTTCCAGGAGGCCTTCGCGGCCGTCTGGACGGGCGCCGCGGAGAACGACAACTTCAACAAGCTGGTGCTCCAGGCCGGTCTCGACTGGCGCCAGGCGATGGTGCTGCGCGCATACGCGAAGTACCTGCGCCAGGCGGGCTGGCCGTTCAGCCAGTCCTACATGGAGGACACCCTCAGCAACAACGTCCACACCACGCGCCTCCTGGTCAACCTGTTCGAGGCCCGGATGTCGCCCGCGCTCCAGCGCGCCGGGCGCGAGCTGATCGACGGGCTGCTGGAGGAGCTGGACGGCGCCCTCGACCAGGTCGCGAGCCTGGACGAGGACCGCATCCTGCGGGCCTTCCTCACGGTCATCAAGGCCACCCTGCGCACCAACCACTTCCAGCGCACGCAGGCGGGCCTGCCGCACGCCTACCTGTCCATCAAGCTCGACCCGCAGGCCATCCCCGAGCTCCCGGCGCCCCGCCCGGCGTTCGAGATCTGGGTCTACTCGCCGCGCGTCGAGGGCGTGCACCTGCGCTTCGGCAAGGTCGCGCGCGGCGGTCTGCGCTGGTCCGACCGGCGCGAGGACTTCCGCACCGAGGTCCTCGGCCTGGTCAAGGCGCAGATGGTGAAGAACACCGTCATCGTGCCGGTGGGCGCCAAGGGCGGCTTCGTCGGCAAGCGGCTGCCGGACCCGTCCGTGGACCGCGACGCATGGCTGGCGGAGGGCATCGCCTCGTACAAGACCTTCATCTCGGGTCTGCTCGACATCACCGACAACATGGTCGGCGGCGAGGTCGTGCCCCCGAAGGACGTCGTGCGCCACGACGGGGACGACACCTACCTGGTGGTCGCCGCCGACAAGGGCACCGCGACCTTCTCCGACATCGCCAACGAGGTCGCCGAGTCGTACGGCTTCTGGCTGGGCGACGCCTTCGCCTCCGGCGGTTCCGCGGGCTATGACCACAAGGGCATGGGCATCACCGCCCGCGGTGCCTGGGAGTCCGTTAAGCGGCACTTCCGGGAGCTGGGCCACAACACCCAGACCGAGGACTTCACGGTCGTCGGCGTCGGCGACATGTCCGGCGACGTGTTCGGCAACGGCATGCTGCTGTCGGAGCACATCCGGCTGGTGGCCGCCTTCGACCACCGCCACATCTTCCTCGACCCGAACCCGGACGCGGCCGTCTCGTACGCCGAGCGCCGCCGCCTGTTCGAGCTGCCCCGCTCCTCCTGGGCGGACTACGACACGGGCCTGCTCTCCGCGGGCGGCGGCATCCACCCCCGTACGGCCAAGTCGATCCCGGTCAACGCCCAGGTCCGGGCCGCCCTCGGCATCGAGGCGGGCGTCACCAAGATGACCCCCGCCGAGCTGATGAAGGCCATCCTGCGGGCGCCGGTCGACCTGCTGTGGAACGGCGGCATCGGCACGTACGTGAAGGCGTCGACCGAGTCCCACGCCGACGTGGGCGACAAGGCCAACGACGCGATCCGCGTGGACGGCCAGGACCTGCGGGTCAAGGTCGTGGGCGAGGGCGGCAACCTCGGTCTGACGCAGCTCGGCCGCATCGAGTTCGCGCGCCTCGGGGGCCCGGACGCCACCGGCGGCCGGATCAACACCGACGCCATCGACAACAGCGCCGGCGTGGACACCTCGGACCACGAGGTCAACATCAAGATCCTGCTGAACGCGCTCGTCGCGGACGGCGACATGACCGTCAAGCAGCGCAACAAGCTCCTCGCGGAGATGACCGACGAGGTCGGCGAGCTCGTCCTGCGCAACAACTACGCGCAGAACGTGGCCCTGGCCAACGCCGTCTCCCAGGCGCCCAGCCTGCTCCACGCCCACCAGCGCATCATGCGCAGGCTGTCCCGCGACGGCCACCTGGACCGGGCCCTGGAGTTCCTGCCCACCGACCGGCAGATCCGCGAGCGGCTCAACGCGGGCCGCGGGATGACCCAGCCGGAGCTGGCGGTCCTGCTCGCCTACATCAAGATCACCACTGCCGAGGAGCTGCTCTCCACCGGCCTGCCGGACGATCCGTACCTCGAGCGGCTGCTGTACGCGTACTTCCCCAAGGCGCTGCGGACGTCCTTCGGCGAGCAGATCGACGGGCACGCGCTGCGTCGCGAGATCGTGACGACCGTGCTGGTCAACGACACGGTCAACAGCGGTGGTTCCACCTTCCTGCACCGTCTGCGGGAGGAGACCGGGGCCTCGCTGGAGGAGATCGTCCGGGCGCAGACCGCGGCCCGGGAGATCTTCGGCCTCGGCAAGGTGTGGGACGCCGTCGAGGCGCTCGACAACCGCGTCCCGGCCGACGTGCTGACCCGCATCCGGCTGCACTCGCGGCGCCTGGTCGAGCGCGGCACCCGCTGGCTGCTCAACAACCGGCCGCAGCCGCTCCAGCTCGCCGAGACCATCGAGTTCTTCCGGGACGGCGTGGCGGCGGTCTGGTTCCAGCTGCCGAAGCTGCTCAAGGGCGCCGACGCCGAGTGGTGGCAGAACATCCACGACGAGCTGGTGGCGGCCGGGGTGCCGGACGACCTGGCCGTGCGGGTGGCGGGCTTCTCGTCCGTCTTCCCGGCGCTCGACATCGTCGCCGTCTCGGACCGCTCCGGCAAGGAGCCGCTGGACGTCGCCGAGGTCTACTACGACCTCGGGGACCGGCTGCACATCACCCAGCTGATGGACCGGATCATCGAGCTGCCGCGCTCCGACCGCTGGCAGTCGATGGCCCGCGCCTCCATCCGCGAGGACCTCTACGCGGCGCACGCGGCGCTCACCGCCGACATCCTGTCCGTCGGCAACGGCACCTCCACCCCGGAGGAGCGTTTCCGCACCTGGGAGGAGAAGAACGCGGCGATCCTCGGCCGGGCGCGCACCACGCTCGACGAGATCCGCGGCTCGGACGCCTTCGACCTGGCCAACCTGTCGGTCGCCATGCGGACGATGCGGACGCTGCTGCGGACGCACAGCTGACGCCCGGGTGAACGGGGGGCGGCCCCGGGGAGAAATCCCCGGAGCTGCCCCCTTTTGTCGTCTTGAGCCGTGTTAAGAGAGACCATGAAGGTCGTGACACGACTTGCCCCCGCACCGACGGCGCCGCCGCGGGCGAGGGCCGTCCCCGCTCCGGCGCGCGGGGAGGCGGCCCGCGCGGCCGCCCTCTACCTCGTGGTGGCGGCGATCGGCTTCGCCGTCCTGCTGCTGATCAACCATCACCTCGGCCGCGGCACCGGACAGCTGCTGCGCCGCTGGGACAGCGGAAACTACCTGCACATCGCCAAGCGCGGCTATCCGGGCGCGATCCCGTACGGCTCCGACGGGGAGCCCAAGTTCAGCATGATCGCCTTCTTCCCGATGGTCCCCGGGCTGATCCGGGCCGTGCACGTGCTGACCGGGATTCCCTTCCCGTACGCCGGCGTGCTGGTCTCCTGGGTCGCGGCCGCGGTGGCGGCCGCCGGCGTGTACCGGCTGGTGCGCGCCGTCGGCGGGCGGCCGGGCGCCGGGTACGCGTGCGTGGCGCTGTGGGCCTGCTCGCCGTACGCGTTCGCGCTGTGGGTGCCGTACTCGGAGGCGGTCTTCAGCGCCGCCCTCGTCTGGTGCCTGGTGGCCCTGCTGGCGGGCCGCTGGCTGACGGCCGCCGCGCTGTGCGTCCTGGCGGGTACGGTGCGGCCCACGGCCTCGGTGCTGATCGGTACGGTCGTGCTGGCCGCCGGGTGGGCGGTGATCCGGCGGCGGGACGGCTGGCGGCCGTGGGTGGCGCTGACGACGGCGCCGCTGGGGCTGCTGGGCAGTTGGCTGTTCCTGGGCGGCAAGGTGGGCCGGGTGGACGGGTGGTTCGAGGCGGAGCGCGCCTGGGACCAGTCGTTCGACTTCGGCCGGGGCACCGCGCACATCCTCAAGGGGATGCTGCTCTACCACCACGCGGGCCGGATCGGCGATCTGCGCGGGGCCGTGGTGCTGGGTCTCATCGTGCTCGCGGCGATCGGGGTGCTGGCCCTCGCGCTGGACCGGAGCGTGCCGTGGCCGCTGGTCGTGCTGGTCGCCGGGGCGTGGCTGCTGATGGTGGGGACGCCGGGTTCGCCGCTGTCCAAACCACGCTTCATGCTTCCGTTCCTGCCGGTTCTGCTGCTGTTGGTGGCCCGGCCGCTCGCCCGTGCTCCGCTTGGGGTGCGGGTGTGTCTCTACGGTGGGGGTGCGGTGGTCTCGGGGTGGTACGCGGCGGGGTTGCTCGTGCTGTTCGAGGGGTCGCCGTGAGGAGAGGGCCCGCAGGTGCGGAGGTCGCGCCTCCGGCCCGCCAGCGCCCGGAACACCCAGACGCGGTAGGACCAGAAGCGGAAGAGCGTGGCCGCGCCGATCCCGAGGAACTTGAACAGGTTGTTCTGGAACGGTGTGTCCCGGCCGAACCCGTAGGTGGCCACGTAGAGCACGCCGTTCTCGATGACCAGGCCGACCGCGCTGAAGACGGCGAAGAGGGCGACCTCCCGGGCGCGGTGGCTCTTGTCGCGGTCGCGGTAGGCGAAATGCCGCAGGCCCACGTAGTTGAAGGCGATGGCGACCACGGTCGCGATCACGCTGCACCGGACGACGGGCAGGCCCGTGGTGGTGCGGCAGAGGTTGAAGACCGCGAGGTTGACGAAGATCCCCAGGCCGCCGACCGTGCCGAACTTCGCGAATTCCCGGGCGAGGGCGGACAGTCGCGCCAGGGCGGAGGCGGGTGCCCCGGTGGGGGGCCTCGGTCGCAGGGGTCGCAAGGGCCTCTCCCAATACGCTCGCCACGCAAAGCAGACATTTGACGCAGAGAACCGATTGTAGTGTAAATTGCCGCAAAAAATGACGCAGTGCGACGAAGACGGCGAGGACGGTGGCATGACAGAGGCGGTACTGCTCGTCGGCGGCAAGGGGACCCGGCTCCGGCCGCTCACCCTCAACACGCCGAAGCCGATGGTCCCCGCCGCCGGCGTGCCCTTCATCGCCCACCAGCTCGCCCGCGCCAGAGCGGCGGGCGTCCGCCACGTCGTCCTGGCCACCTCCTACCTCGCCGAGGTCTTCGAGCCCTACTTCGGCGACGGCTCCGCCCACGGCCTGCGGCTCACCTATGTCACCGAGGACGTCCCGCTCGGCACCGGCGGCGCGATCCGCAGCGCCGCGGGCGCGCTGACCGGCGGCCCCCGCGACCCCGTCCTCGTCTTCAACGGCGACATCCTCACCGGTCTCGACATCCGCGGCCTGCTGCACCGTCACGAGCGGGCGGGGGCCGACGTCACCCTCCACCTGACCCGGGTCGCCGACCCCCGGGCCTTCGGCCTGGTGCCCACCGATCCCGACGGCCGGGTGCTGGCCTTCACCGAGAAGCCGCGCCACCCCGAGGAGATCGTCACCGACCAGATCAACGCGGGCTGCTACGTCTTCCGGCGCGACGTCATCGACACCATCCCCACCGGCCGCCCGGTCTCCGTGGAGCGCGAGACCTTCCCCGGGCTGCTGGCCGCGGGCGCGCTGCTGCACGGCGTGGTCGACGCCTCGTACTGGCTGGACCTCGGGCGCCCCGCCGCGTTCGTCCGGGCGTCGGCCGACCTCGTGCGGGGCGTCGTCCGTTCCCCGGCCGTCCCCGGTGAACCCGGGGAGTTCCTGCTGCTGCCCGGTGCGCGGGTGGAGGCCGGGGCGAGGCTGCACGGCGGCACGGTCGTCGGCGCCGGGGCCCACGTCGCGGCGGGTGCCGAGATCGAGGGGTCCGTCGTGCTGGACGGCGCCCGCGTCGAGGCGGACGCCCGGGTGCGCGCCAGCATGATCGGCCACGGCGCCCGGGTGGGCCCGCGTACCGTACTCGACGGCGTGGTGATCGGTGACCGTGCCGCGATCGGTGCGGACAACGAACTCCGCGACGGGGCCCGTATCTGGTGCGGGACGGCCATCCCCGACGCCGCCATCCGCTTCTCCGCCGTCTGACCGGACCCATCGGACCACACCACCGGACGACACCGGACCACACCGAACCCCGCCGGCCTTCACCGACAAGGACAGGCACATGAGCGCTACCCGAACCTCCGATGCCGTGGCCGCCCCGCTCCCCGCGGAGTGGGGACGCACCCCGACGACCGTGGTGATGCCCACCTACAACGAGGCCGACAACCTCCCCGCGATGGCCGAGGCGCTCATGGCGCTGCCGCTGGAGGGCCTGCGGCTGCTCGTCGTCGACGACAGCAGCCCGGACGGCACCGGGAAGATCGCCGAGGACCTCGCCGAGCGGCACAACACCCCGGACCGCACCCGGATGTCCGTCCTGCACCGCACCGCCAAGGACGGCCTCGGGCGTGCCTACGCCGCCGGGATGGCCCGCGCCGTCGACGAAGGGGCCGCGTACGTCGTGCAGATGGACGCGGACGGGAGTCATCCGGCCGCCAAGGTGCCCGAGTTGCTCGGCGTGGCTCTCGCCACCGGGGCGGACGTCGTCGTCGGCTCCCGTTACGTGCCGGGCGGCACCCTCTCCGATGCCTGGGGCGTCCACCGCAGACTGCTGTCCCGCTGGGCCAACGCCTACGCCAGCACGATCCTGGGCACCCGCGTCCGCGACATCACCGGCGGCTTCAACCTCTGGAGCGCGGCCGCCCTGCGCGCACTCGATCTCGCGACCGTCGACAGCGCCGGATACAGCTTCCAGGTCGAGATGAAGTACCGGGCGCTGCGCGCCGGGCGCACCGTCATGGAGGTGCCGATCCACTTCGAGGACCGTACCGTCGGTGAGTCGAAGATGAATCTGGCCGTACAGCTCGAATCCGTGGCCATGCCATGGCGGCTGCGTGCGAGGGCCGCCCGTGCCACCGGCCGCCGCGCCCGCTGAGCGCACGGCCCCGCGCGCCGGCGCGGGGACGCCCCGCACGCGCCCGGTCGTCCCGTACCGGGCGGCGGCCTCCGCGGTCCTCCTGCTGCTGACCGTCCTGTTGCTGCTCATGGTGGTGCGACTGCCGTGGGCCGGTGACCTGGGGATGCACGCGGCCGTCCTGGAACGGCTGCGCGCCGACCCGTTGCACCCCGGCAACCCGCTGGTGCGCGCGGACACCTCCAGCCCGTACTACTCGCCGTGGACGGTGCTGCTGGCGCTGTGCGCCTCCGCGACCGGCTGGGGCACGTTCACCGTGCTGCGGCTGGCCGGGCTCGCCGGGATCGTGCTGCTCGGCACCGGGGTCCGCGCCTTCGTCCGCACCTTCACGCGCGCGTGGGCGGCGGTTCCGCTGGCGCTGCTGTGCGTCCTGCTGCTGCACGGCGTGCGGCTGTTCGCGTGGAGCGGCTTCCCCGGCCTCGTCTCGCTGTCGCTGACCCTCGCCTACCCGAGCACCCTCGCCCTCGGGCTCGCCTTCCACCTGTGGGCGCTGCTGCGCGGTGCGGTGCGCGGGAACGGCCGGGGGCTGCCGGGCTTCCTCGGGCTCGGGCTGCTGCTGGCGTGCGTGCTGCTGAGCCATCAGTTCACGGGCGCGGTGGCCGTACTCGGTGCCGCCGCGGTGCTGCTGGGCGCCCGGCCGTGGCCCTCCGCCGCGGTGTGGCTGCGGTTGGGTGCCGCGGCCGTCCTGTGTGTGGCGGTGCTCGCCTGCTGGCCGTACTACTCCTTCTTCTCGCTGCTCGGCGCGGGTGGCCTGGACGACATCCACCGGCCGCTGTACGAGCATCTGGCGGCCAAGTTCGGTCTGGCGGCCCTTGGGGCGGTGGCCCTCGGCGCCCGCTGGTGGCGCGACCGCCGCGACCCGCTGGTGCTCTTCTTCGCGCTGGGCCTCCTGGCCTTCGCCGCGGGCGGCTTGAGCGGACATCAGGCGTGGGGGCGGATCCTGCCCGCCGTCCTGCTGCCCGCCCAGCTGGCCCTCGCCGTCGAGACCGCCGCGGCCGCGGACCGGCGGCTGCGCGCCGCCCTCGCCCCGCTGACGGCGGCCGCCCTGCTGATGGGCGCCTGGACGCAGGCCGGGGCACTGTCGTACGTGCTGCGGCCCACCGCCCTCCCGCCAGTCCTGCGCACCGTGCACGCGGTCGCGCCCTGGCCGCGGTTCGACTGGGCGGCGCGCGCGATGTCCACAGGGGACACGGTGATGACCGACAACTACTACGCGCTGCGGATGCTCCCCGCCTACGGGCCGTACACCGTCGCGCCCGCCTACCCCGACGTGTTCCTCCGTGACGAACACAGGCGGCGGGCCGCGACCCGCCGCTACTTCCTCCCTGCCGCTTCCCGGGCCGAACGGCTCGGCATTCTCGAGGAGTACGGCGTGCGCTGGGTGCTGCAACGGAACGGCGGGCCGGGACTGCCGCCGGACGATCCCGCGCTCAGGAGGACCGCCGAGGGACCCGGCGGCTTCGTCCTGTCGGAGGTCGTCGCCCGATGAGTGTGCCGGAACTCCATGAAGCCCCGGGACGACACCATGGGCGAGACGCCGCCCCCGATCTGCTGGGCAGGTGGCTGCGCGGGCGCGCGCCCCGGCCGCTGCTCGCCGCGGCGTTGCTGGTGTTCGCGCTGGACGTGGTGCGGGTGCTGTCCGGGGTGCGCACGGGCATCGACAACGCCGTCGTGGTGCGCGCGGCCCGGACGCTGCTGGACGGCGGATCGCCGTACGCGGACAGGCGGTTCCTCTATCTGCCGGGAGCGGTCTTCGCGGCCGTGCCGCAGACCCTGGCCGGTGGCCGGGTGCTGTTCTACGCGGTGCCCGTCGCGACCGCCCTGCTCGGTCTGGCCGGCGTGTGGGCCGCGCTGCGGATCTTCGGCGTACGGGCGGACAGCAGGCTCGCGGCGGGCATGGTCGCCGGGCTCGGCCTGTTCGAGCCCTTCCACGGTCTCGTCTATCTGGGCAACTGGACGGTGCTGTCGGCGGTCGCGTTCCCGGTCGCCCTGTTGCTGGCGCGGCGCGGGCGCTGGAGCGCGGCGGCCGTGGTCACCGGTGCGGCCCTCGCGCTGAAGCCGATGCTCGTGCCCGTCCTGCTCCTGTTCGTCCTGGCGCGGCGGTGGCGGGCGCTCGCCTGGGCCGTCGGTGTCCCGGCCGCGATGTCGCTGGCGGCGGCGTCGGCCATGCCCCGGCCGGGGCGGTTCCTCACCGGGACGCTGCCCTTCCTGCTGCACGGCCAGGACGCGTACGCCCGGCCGTTCGACGCCTCGTGGTCGACGGTGCTGCCCCGGCTCGGGGTGCCGACACCCCTGGCCCTCGCGCTCGCGGGCGCGGCGGCGCTGACCGTGCTCGCCCTGGCCCGGGTGCGATGGCGGGCCGGGGGAGACGAGGGGGCGCGGCTGGTGGAGTGCGCGTCGCTGCTGATGCTCGCCGCGTTCCTGGTGTCCCGGCCGTCGTTCCAGCACTACATGCTGGTCGTGCTGCCCTCCCTCGTGGCGTCGGTGGTGGTGCGCGGGGCGGCGGCGCGCTCGGTGTGGTTCTGGCTCCCCCTGCTGCCGGAACTCGCCGCAGTGCGCTGGCCGTATCTGGAGAGTGCGCGGAGGCACGCCTTCCGGGACATCGTCATGATCACCGGCTTGACGGCGGCCCTCGCCGCACGGACCTGGCGCGGCCGCGCCAGGTCCGGGGAACGGTCCGGAGAGCGGCCTGGGGAGGGGTCTAAGGGCCGGCCCGGAGAACACCCTGAAGATGACCCCGAGAAGCCCGTCACCGTCAGTGGTCACGTCTACGCTTTCGGTATTGACCTTGACGTGACGGATCGAGCGGACCGCTCGGAGACGGGGTGACGTGTGACCACTGAGCGCAGGCCCGCCCACGGGGCCCCGGATGTCGGTGTCGTGGTGATCGCCTACAACGACGCCGCCCGACTGCCGCGCGCCGTGCGGTCCGTGCTCGGGCAGTCCCTGCACTCCCTCGAAGTGATCGTCGTCGACGACTGTTCGACCGACGACACCTTCGCCGTCGCCCGGCGGCTCGCCGAAACCGACCCACGGGTGCGCTGCCTGCGGCTGCCCGCCAACAGCGGCGGCTGCGGCGCCCCGCGCAACGCGGGCATCGACATCGCCCGCGCACCCCACCTGATGTTCCTCGACAGCGACGACGAACTGCCGTACCACGCCTGCAAATCCCTGCTGCTCGCCGCCGAGGAGACCGGCGCCGACCTCGTCACCGGCGAGGTCACCCGGCTCTTCGAGGAGACCGGCACCACCGGCCTCTGGTACCCCGACCTCTTCACCGACACCAAGGTCGTCGACGGCATCCGTGCCGCTCCCGAGTACTACCTGGACGCCCTGTCCACCAACAAGCTCTACCGCGCCGACTTCCTCGCCCGGCACGGCCTGCGCTTCCCCGAAGGCGTGCACTACGAGGACTCCCTGTTCACCGCCCGCGCCCTCACCCTCGCCCGCCGCTTCGCCGTCGTCCCCTGGCCGGTCTACACCTGGCGGCTGGCCGCCGACCCCGCCAACCCGTCCATCACCGCGCGCAGACACCGCATCGAGAGCGTGGCGGACCGCGTCACCGTCGCCCGCCTCGTCGACACCTTCCTCGCCCGGACCGGCAACACCGACCTCAGAAGGGCGAAGGACGAGAAGTTCCTCCGCCACGACGTCCGCCTCCACCTCGGCGACCTCCCCTTCCGCGACCGGCGCTGGGCCGCCGAGTTCGCCGCCACCATGGCGCCCTACCTGCGCACCCTCGCCCCCGAGGCGCACGCGACGCTGCCCCGCGAACAGCGGATCTGCCAGTACCTCCTGAGCGTCGGCCGGTTCGCGGAGGCCGCCGACTGCGCCCGTACGCTCGACCGCCCCCACCTCGCCCCGCGCCACGCCGTACGGCACGCCGGGCGCACCTACTGGGGGTCCGTCCCCCCGGCCGACCCCGAGGCCGCCGCCGCGCTCGACATCACCGAATGGCGCCTGGACGAGCAGCCGTTCACCACCGGACCCCTGCGGCACGAGGTGGCGGGGATCGCCTCCGACGGCCCCGTGCTGAGGATTCGCCTGCACACCTACGACCCCGCTCGGCTGCTCCACGACGCCGGCCCGGTCACCGCCGAGCTCCGTGTCGCCACCACCGCCGACCCGCTCACCCTGCCCTTCCGCTACGACCCCGCCCCCACGGACCCGGACCGGCCGCGCACCGCGCTGATCGCGCTCGACCCGCGGCTGATCCCCCTCGGCGCCAAGGGGTTCCGGGGCCGCCGCCACCCCGTGGTCGTCCTCGAACGGCTGGGTCTCACCCGCACCGACCCCGTGCTGGCACCCGTCGACCTCGGCCCGCCCGCCGTCGACCTCCCTCGGCACCGGCTGCGGGCCGGCTGCGAGCGGCAGGGCGCCGGACGGCTCGAACTCACCTGGGAACGCACGGGAGTCCTCGGCCGCGCCGAGGCCGCCGCCCCCCGCCTCGGGCCGGTCCACCGCCGCCTCCACCAGCTGACCCGCCGCGTCACCGGGCCCCGCGCCAAGGAGCTCACGTACCACGAGCTGCAGAAGCTCCCCATCGACGGTGAACTCGTCGTCTTCGAGGCCCTGGAGGGCCGCGGCTACACCGACAGCCCCCGCCACATCCATGAAGAACTCCTCCGCAAGGGGCTCCCGCTGCGCGCCGTCTGGTCGTACGCGGGCAGCCGCGCCTCCTTCCCCGAAGGCGCCCAGCTGGTCAGGCGCGGCAGCTGGGAGTACGTCCGCACCGTCGCCCGGGCCCGCTACTGGGTCGACACGCACGGCTTCCCCATGGCCTACGGCAAACGGCCCGGCACCCGCTACCTCCAGACCTGGCACGGGCAGGCCTTCAAGCACATGGGCTTCGACGTGCCCGCGCTGCGGCTCGCGAGCCCCGAACGGCGCCGCCGGCACCGCGAGATCGTCGCCCGCTGGGACGCCCTCATCGCCCCGAGCGAGGAGTTCGAGAAGACCTTCGTACGCGCCAACGGCTACACCGGCGAGCTGATCCGCACCGGCCTGCCCCGCAACGACCCGCTCGTCCGCCGCCACGAGCCCGAGCAGCGCGCCCGCGCCGCCGCCACCCGCGAACGGCTCCAGATCCCCGAAGGGCGCAAGGTGCTGCTGTACGCGCCCACCTTCCGCGACGGAGCGCGCGGCAGCGGGGAGTCCGTCCGGGTGGACCTGGCCGCGCTCGTCCGGCGCACCCGCGACGCGTGGACGATCGTCGTCCGCCCGCACTACTACGAGCGCTTCACCGTCCCCCGCGAGCTGGGCCACGCGGTGCGCGACGGACGGGAGTTCACGGACGTGAACGACCTACTGCTCGCCTCCGACGCGCTGCTCACGGACTACTCCTCGGTGATGTTCGACTACGCGAACCTGGAGCGGCCCATCCTCTTCTATGCCGACGACTACGCCGACTACCGCTCCCTGGGGCGCGGCACGTACTACGAGCTGGCGGAGATCGCCCCCGGGCCGGTGCTCGGCACGGTGGACGCGCTGGCCGCCGCGCTGGCGGACCTGGACGCGGTGCGGCAGGAGTGGGCCGGGGCCTACGAGCGGTTCCGGCGGCGCTTCAACCCCTACGAGGACGGACGGGCGGGCGCGAACGTGGTCAAGCTGTTCTTCGAGGGCGGCACACCGGGGGGTGACGGGCCATGAGGCCGCGCGACCTCTTCCTCGTGGGCATCGACGTCGACTCCATGGGCGGCTCCCAGCGGGTCCTGCACACCCTCGCCCAGGGATTCGCCGAGCGCGGGCACCGCGTGGACCTCATCGGTATCCGGCCCAGCGCCGAACCCCACGTCCACGTCGCCGACCCCGCCTACCGGCACACCACCCTCCATCGTTCACCGGCCGCACCGCCCCTGCGGGCCGCCTCCGTCGGGGAGCGGTTGAGCCCCTCCCGGCTGCGGGCCGCCCACGCCGCGCGCCGGGACCGCGACCGGGCCCGCGCACGGCTCGCCGCCCGCTTCGGCCGGGCCCGGGAAGGCTTCGTGATCATCGGCTCGCCCTGGGCGGCCGACTGGCTGGACACGGTGGACCGGCGGCACCTCAAGGGCATCGGGCAGTACCACGAGTCCTTCCACCAGGCCTGCGTCACCGAGAACCTCCAGCTGATCCTGCGGCACTACCCGGCGCTGGAGAAGGCCCTGTTCCTCAGCGAGCCGGACGCCGCGGAGTTCCGCCGGAGACGGCTGCCCAACACGGCCGTCATGCCCAACCCGCTGCCCTTCGAGCCCGGGGCGCCCGCCCCCTTGGACACCCGGCGGGTCGGCGCCGTCGGCCGGCTGGAGGAGGTCAAGCGGTTGGACCGGCTCCTCGAAGCGTTCGCCGCGGCCCGCGCCGAAGTGCCGGGCTGGGAGCTGCACTTCTTCGGCGACGGCCCGCAGGAGACCGGGCTGCGGGCCAGGGCCGAGGAACTGGGAATCACCGACCGGGTGCGCTTCCGCGGCGCCGTGCGGGACATGGCTGCCGCCTATCGGGAGCTTTCCCTGGTCGCCCTCACCAGCGAGCGGGAGGGGCGGCCCATGGCCCTGGCGGAGGCGTCCGCCGCCGGGGTGCCCTGCGTGAGCTTCGACCTCTCCGGCGGCGTACGGGAGTTGGTCGACCACGGACGTACGGGGACGCTGGTGCCCGCGGGGGAGACGGCGGCGTTCGCCGCGGCCCTCGGGGAACTGATGCGCGACGGGGAGCTGCGCTCGCGATACGGGCGGGCCGCGCGGGAGCACGTCGCGCCGCTGCGGCTGCCCGAGGTCTTGGACCGCTGGGAGGCCTTGTTCGCGGAGATCGACCGGTGAGGGGGCTGCGGTGTCAGCGGTGAGCGCGCAGCCTGCGCACGGCCACGGCCGTCGCGGCGCGGACGCCCGGGGCCAGGCGGACGGCGAGCGAGCCGGTGGCCGTGGCGTAGGGGTGTGTCAGCAGCAGGCCGAAGCGCAGGCTGGGCAGGGGAATCCGGCGCAGACCGCGGCCCGCGGCGTGCACGGAGGTGCGGAAGGCGCCGCCCGTCGTGAGGTGCAGCCGCACGCGGATGTCCCAGGACTGGGGCGCGGCGCCCGCGCCGTCGCGGACGCCCAGCCCGGCGAGCCGGGCGAGGGCGACCGGCAGCCGTGCGGTCCAGGGCGGGCCCCCGGCCAGGGGGACGCTGCAGCGGAGGGCCGTCGTGCCGTTCCGGTGGCTCAGCTCGACGTCGGCCGTGCGCGGGGGGTCGGCGGCCAGCCGTCCATAGAGGTCGTGCACGCGCAGCCGCAATTCGCCACGCAGTGGCCGCAGTTCGGCGTCCACTGTCACGGGGAGCCGGTTGGCCGGCAGGGCTGCCGGGTCCGTGATGCCGTCCAGGAGCGCGCCCGGGAGGTCCCGCGCCCACACCGGGACTCCGTCGTGCTCCGCGTACGGCGGCAGCAGCCGGGCCGGACGGGCGGCGAGCTGGGACAGCCGGGTGAGATCGCGCGGCGCCTCCGAGGCCAGCACGACCCGGGCGATCCACCGGGCCGGGGCGCGGGCGGCGCGCAGCTCCGCCTCCTCGTACGTGGCGAGATATCCGCGGGTGACCCGCCACCACGCGTGCCGGTAACCCGCGCTGCGGGAGGGCAGCTCCCGGACGTACATCCGCAGGTCGTGGTCGAGGAACTTCACCCGCGCCGCGCGGGCCAGCGTCTCGTGGCCCGCGTCGAGGAAGACGTCCACGCTCCGGCGGTGGGCGCGGACCCGCGCCTGCCAGTTGGCGATGCGCTCGCGGTCCAGGGAGATCGAGGGTGCGCCGTCGCGCCGCACATGCCAGATGTAGACCGTGTCGGGCACGGTCGCGACGCGGGGCGCGGCCGCCAGCACCCGTGCGGTGAAGACGAAGTCCTCGTAGATGAAGGGGCCTTCGGGGAAGGCGATGGCGTGCTCGGTGAGAAAGGCGCGCGAATAGAGCTTGTTGACGCAGAGCGTGTCGTGCAGCAGCGCCGGGCGGTCCGCGGGCGGGCGGACGGCCGCCCGCCGGTAGAGGCCGGGCTGCCAGCGGGTCTCCCGGCCGTGGGGGAGTTCGCGGCGCACGCACAGGCCCGCCGCCACCGGCGCGTGGTGCCGCAGGGCGGCCCGCAGCAGGGCCTCCGCCGCGCCGTCGGGAAGTGTGTCGTCGCTGTCCAGGAACATCACATAGGGCGTGGTGGCGGCCCGTACGCCGTCGTTGCGCGGGGCGCCGCAGCCGCCGCTGTTGACCGGCCGGTGGATGACCCGCAAGCGCGGCTCGCGGGCGGCCAGTTCGTCGAGCACGCGGCCCGTGCGGTCGGTGGACGCGTCGTCCACGGCGATGACCTCGGTCACGGCCGGGCCCTGGGCAAGGGCCGACCGCACGGCGTCGCCGATCCGGTCGGCGTCGTCGAAGCCGATGACGATCACGCCTACCTGCGGGACCACGGGCGCCTGGACGGAGGGCTCCACGGCGTCGTCGGCATCCACCTCCATAAAAGTCATCTTTACTCACAAACGGTGTCGACCTGTGGATTTCCCGGCACGGGCACGGCCGGATGGCGGAAACATCGTGACCAGCGGCCGGGCACGCACCGGGACGGCACACAGGACCAGAGGGGGCCGGGATGAGGACAGTGCTGACAAGGCGGACCGGGGAGGTCCGGGAGGCGCCGGTCGCGCCCGCGCCGGTCCGCCACCCATGGCGCGCCGTCCGTCGCATCGCGGTGTTCCTCCCCGCCGCCCTCATGCTCGGCATCGGCCTGTGGGGGCTCGACCGCGGCACGATGTGGCGGGACGAGAGCGCCACCTTCCAGGTGGCGCGCCGGTCGCTGCCGGAGATGTGGCGGCTGCTCGGCTCGATCGACGCCGTCCACGGCCTCTACTACCTGTTGATGCACGCGGTGCTCGCCGTGCGCGCCGACGAGATCGCGCTGCGGCTGCCCTCCGTGGCCGCCGCGGCGGCCACCGCCGGACTCGTCGGCGCGATCGGCAGTCGGCTCGCCCGCCCCCGCGTCGGCCTGTGGGCCGGGCTGCTCTACGCCACCACCCCCTTCGTCAGCCACTACGCGCAGGAAGGCCGGTCCTACGCCCTGGTCGCCGCGGGCGCCGCGCTGGCGACATGGCTGCTGGTCCGGGCCGTCGAGGACGGCGGCCGCGGCCGGTGGGCCGGCTACGGCGCGGCGGTGGCGGTCACCGCGCTGCTGCACGAGTTCGCGATCCTGCTGCTGGCGGCACACGTCCTGACCCTGCTCGTCTCCCGGACGCCCGCGCGGACCTGGCGCGCCTGGGGCGCCGCGGCCGCCGCCGCGTGCGCGGCGCTCGCCCCGCTGGCCGTCGTCTCGCACGGGCAGAGCGCCCAGGTCTCCTGGATCAGGACGCCCGGACCGGCCGAGGCGGAAGCCCTGTTGAGGGCCTTCGCGGGCCCTCGCGACCTGGCCCTCGCCGGCACGCTGCTGCTGATCGCCGTGGCCCTGGCCGCTCCGGCGCCCCGCTCCGGCCGTCTCCATCTGAACGCCGTCGCGCTGCCGCTCGCGGTCGTCCCGCCCGTGCTCCTCTATGCCGCCGCCCAGTACCAGCCGCTCTTCCTCGACCGCTATCTGCTGTTCTGCCTCGCCGGAGTGCCCCTGCTCGCCGCCGCCGGGGCCGACCGGCTCCTCGGACTGCTCCCGTGGCGGCGGGCCGTGGCGCTGGCCGGGGTCCTCGCCGTCGCGGCGGCCTTCCTGTGGCAGCTCCCCCAGCAGGAGCGCGAGCGGCTCCCCACCAGCCGGGGCGACTCGCTCGCCCCGGTGGCCACCCTGGCCGGGCGGCTGGCCAGGCCGGGCGACGCGGTGCTCTTCCTCCCCCTGTACGAACGCCGTGTCGCCCTTGCCTATCCGCGGGACTTCACCGGGCTCCATGACCTCACTCTCAAGAGGTCGCCCGCAGCCTCCGGCACCCTCTTCGGCGAGGAGGTCACCGTCGGGGAGCTGCGCGCCCGACTGGCCCGGCTCCCGGCGGCCGCGCGGGTGTGGGTGGTCGCCGACACCAACACCGTCGGCACCCGCTGGTTCCGGGGGCAGCGTGCCGAGTTCGCCAAGACCGTCGAGCTCGACAGGCTCTACCGGGAGGAGTCCTCGGTGTTCGTACGCGGCGGTTCCGTCACGCGATATGTACGCCGCGAGTGAGGATGCCGCTCGCGCCGCGAGAGCGGCGCCGCATCCACAGGCGCGTACCCCCGGGCGCTCCGGGCCCCTGGCCCCAAGCCCCCGTGCCATAGCCCGAGCACGGGCCCCGGCCCTGCCCTCCGCGGCTGGCGCTCCACGGCCAGTGCTCCAGCCCCGCGCACCGGGCCCCGGCCCGGGAGCGCCCAATCCCCAGATGCCGGGCCCTGGTTCCCCGCACCCCGGCCCCGCTCGCCCAGCCCCCTGGGCCCCGGCTCCCCGGACCACTGGGCCCTCCGCTCCCCGAGCCTTGGACCCGGACCCCGAGCCCTGGACCCGGACCCGGACCCGCTCCCCGAGCCCCGGACCCGGGCCCGAACCCCCGGTTCCCCGGGCCTCCGGCCCGGTCGGGTCCGACCCGGCCCGGCCCGGTTTACTTCACCGCCCCCGCCATCACCCCGCTCACGAACTGCCGTTGGAAGGCGAAGAACACCGCGAGCGGTACGACCATCGAGAGGAAGGCGCCCGATGCGAGGATGTCGATGTTGTCGCCGAATTGGCGCACCTGCTGCTGGAGCGCGACCGTGATCGGTGGGTGGCCGCTGTCCGCGAAGATCAGTGCGATCAGCATGTCGTTCCACACCCACAGGAACTGGAAGATGCCCAGCGACGCGATGGCCGGGCCGCCCAGGGGCAGTACCACCCGGGTGAACAGCCGTAGTTCGCCCGCGCCGTCCAGCCGGGCCGCCTCCAGCAGTTCGCGGGGGATCTCCGCGAAGAAGTTGCGCAGCAGGAACACCGCGAACGGCAGCCCGAAGGCCGTGTGGAAGAGCACCACGCCCGGTGTGCTCTCGAAGATGCCCAGCGTGTTGAAGAGCTTGGCGACCGGGATCAGCGCCACCTGCACCGGCACCACCAGCAGCCCCACCACGGCCATGAACCACCAGTCGCGGCCCGGGAAGTCCAGCCATGCGAAGGCATAGCCGGCCAGCGCGCCGATCAGGATCACCAGCGCCGTCGCGGGCACCGTGATCAGCGCGGTGGTCAGCAGCGACCGCATCACCGTGTCGTTGTGGAAGAGGTTGCTGTAGCTCTCGGTGGTGAGCTGCGCCGGGTGGGCGAAGACCTTCCACCAGCCTGAGGAGGCGATGTCCGTCTTGTTCCGCAGCGAGGAGAGCAGCAGCCCCACCGTCGGCGTCAGCCAGAACAGGCCGACGACGATCAGGAAGAGCCGTACGGCGCCCCCGCCGAGGCGTGCCGCGATCCGGGCCGGCAGTGACTGCTTCGCCCGTACGGCCGTGTCCACCGTGGTCATCGCTGCTGCCGCTCCTTCCGCATCCGGCGGATATTCACCAGCATCACCGGCAGCACGAGCACCAGCAGGAAGACCGCGATGGCGCTGCCCACCCCCTGGTTGACGTCCGTGCCGAACGACGACTGGTACAGCTGGAGGGCCAGGACGTTCGCCTTGTCCAGGCTCGCGCCCGGCGCGATGATGTAGACGAGGTCGAAGATCTTCAGCACGTTGATCATCAGGGTGATGAGGACGACCACCAGGACAGGGGCCAGCAGCGGCACCGTCACCCGGCGGAAGACCTGCCACTCGTTCGCGCCGTCCACCCGCGCCGCCTCCAGCAGTTCCCGCGGCACGCTCGCGAGCCCCGCCGCGATGAGCACCATCGCGAAGCCCGCCCACATCCAGACGTACGCGCCGATGATCGACGGCGTGACCAGCGAAGGGCCCAGCCAGTCGATGCCGTTGTAGTGCGTGGCGAAGTTCGTGGCGGGCAGCCGCAGCCGCGCGCCGTCCGCCACCGCGGGCAGGGTGAAGGTGCCGTCGGCCTCCGTCGTGGCCGACGCCACGGTCGTACCGTCCTTGACCGCCTCGACCCTCACCCCGGCGAGCGCCTTCTCACCGGGGTCGATCAGGCCCGGGTGACCGCCGCCGCCCCGGGTGAAGTCCATCCACACGGTGCCGGTCACCTTCCCGGCCACGCCCCGCGCCGGGATGGCGTCCTTGGCGCCCTTGAGGTCGTCCGGCCTCGCCCCCACCAGCGGCAGCGCCGCCGGGGTGCCCGCCTTGACCACCGACCGGGTGGTGAACGCCCCGCCGCTCGCCGTGAGCAGCTTGTCGTTCACGGGGTGCGCGCCGGGGAACGGGGCGGGCTCGGTGAACGTGTCGTGGATGCCCACCCACACGGCGTTCGCCACCCCCCGGTCCGGGTTCTGCTCGTACACCAGCCGGAAGATGATGCCCGCGGCGAGCATGGAGATCGCCATCGGCATGAAGACGACCAGCTTGAACGCCGTTCCCCAGCGCACCCGTTCGGTGAGCACCGCGAAGATCAGCCCCAGCGCGGTGGCGACGGACGGGGCGACGATCACCCAGATGACGTTGTTCTTCAGCGCCGTGCGGATCCGCTCGTCGGTGAAGACCGTGTGGTAGTTGTCCGCCCCCACGAAGCCATGGCCGGAGGCGTCGAAGAGGCTGCGCCAGACGGAATAGCCGATCGGATAGACGACGAGCGCGCCGAGCAGGGCCAGCGCGGGCAGCAGGAACGCGGCCGCCACCCATGGCCTGGTGCCCAGCACACCCCTGGGCTTCTTCGGAGTCGGAGGCGGTACGGACGCCGGGGCCGCGGCGCCCCCTGCTGTCGCGGTCGACATGGGGCTCCCGTCAGTTCTTGAACGCCTTGGCCGCGTCGGACTCCAGCCGCGCCTGGGTACCCGTCACATCGCCCGGGTTCTTCAGGAAGTCCTGGAGGTCCTTCCACTCGCCCTGGCCCGGCTTGGCGCCGAAGGAGGCCGGGGCCTGGTCGGACATGTCGAAGCGGAAGTCGTCGCCCGCCGCCACCAGGGACTTGGCGATGGAGCGCTGCGCGTCGTCGGGGTAGGCGGCGAGGTCCAGGTTCTTGTTGGCGGAGATGAAGCCGCCCTGGTGCGCCCAGATCCACGCCGCGTCGGTGGAGGCGAGGAAGGTCAGCAGGGCCTGCGGCGCCTGGCCGTCCTTGAGCGCCACGCCCACGTCGCCACCGGTCACCACCGGCGGCTTGGCGCCCGTGGCCGGGAACGGGAAGACCTTGGCGTCCTTGCCGATCGCGGCGTTCGCCCCGGTGATGTTGGCGGCCGCGAAGTCGCCCTCGAAGACCATGGCGGCCTTCGCCTTGTCGCCGCCGACGAAGGTCTGGGTCACCGAGTCCGGGAACTGGGTGTTGAGCGCCCCGCCGTTGCCGCCCGCCAGCAGATCCTTCTTCCCGAAGAGCTGCCCGAGGGTCGTCAGCGCGTCCTTCACGGACGGGTCGGTCCACTTGATGGCGTGCTTGGTGAGCTGGTCGTACTTCTCCTGGCCCGCCTGGGAGAGGTAGATGTTCTCGAACCAGTCGGTGAGCGTCCAGCCGTCCGCGCCCGCGACCGACACCGGGGGGATGCCGTAGTCGGCGATCACCTGGGCGGTGTGCAGGAAGTCCGGCCAGGTCTTCGGCTCCTTGGCCCCCGCCGCTTCGAAGATCTTGGTGTTGTACCAGACCAGGGACTTGTTGCTGGCCTTGAAGTAGACGCCGTACTGCTTGCCGTCGTGCGAGCCGAGGTCCTGCCAGCCCTTGGCGAAGTTCTTGTTCAGCTGCGCGGTGACCTCGCCGCCGAGCGGCTTGAGCCAGCCCTTCTGCGCGAACTCGTTGAGCACACCCGGCTGTTGGAGCAGCGCCACATCCGGCGGATCGCCGCCCGCGATCTTCGAGCCGACGAAGGACGCCATGTCGTCACCGCTCGGCACGAACGCGACCTCGGCGCCCGTCCGCTTGGAGAACTCGTCCAGCACCTTGGTGAAGTTCTTCTGCTCGGCACCCGTCCACACGGCCGTGACCTTGAGCTTCTGCCCGTTCAGCTTGGGGAGTTGCACGGTCTGCGGGATCGCGTCGGAACCGCCGCTTCTGCCGGGGGACGGCTTGTCGTCGCTCTTGCCGCCGCTGCCGCAGGCGGCCGCGGTCAAGGCCAGCGCCCCCGCCGCGACCAGTGCCAGTAATCCGCGCGCCCCGCGCGCCGTACGAAGCGATGTGCGCATTGCCGCCCCTCCCGTACAGCTCCCCGCCGACGGCCCGCGCCGCACGCGGCACCGTCTCCCCGTGCGACAGTCCTACGCCCCGTCACGAGCTGCCGCAATACCGTCTCCGGCGACAACTGACCGATCGTGACAGGGCTGTGATGGGCCGTCATACGAAAGCCCGGGGACTCAGAGGAGCGGTGGCGCGGCCTCCGCACCCGCCGACTGCGCCGCGCGCTGGAGAGCGCTGGCGAGCAGCGCGAGGTCCGTCGGGCCGTTGCCCAGCTCGCGCAGCGGACGCCGGGTCGGCGGGTCGCCCATGCGCTGCCAGTCCAGCGGTACGACCGTCGGCCGGAGCGTCGCCGTACGCGGGATACGGCCGGTGACCCGGCCCGCCTGGAACGGCGTCGTGGCGTCGTCGTCCGGACGCATCAGCCGGCCGCGGCCCGGCGCGGGCCCGCCCGAACCGCCGTCGCCGGACGCGCCGTCGCCGGAGGGCGGCGCGATCTCCAGCGTCGCGCGCAGCCCGGCGCGTTCGACCGCCGCCGTGTCGGCCGTGCGGTCCGGGCGGCCGGACGCGGCCACCAGGTGCACCCCCAGCCGCTCGCCGTCCCGCGCGACGGCCTCCAGGGCCCGGACGACCGAACCGGCGGCCGGGCGGCCGGTGCTGCCCAGCGCGGGCGCGACCAGCGCGTCGAAGTCGTCCACGAGGACGACGAGGCGCGGCAGGGCCGTCTCCGCGGTGCGCCCGCCGCCGTCCTTCTGGGTGCGCAGCTTGAGGGTGCCGCTCGGGGCCGGGTCGAGGTCGCCGGAGGCCGCGTCCGCCGGGCGCCGGGGCGCGACGACCTGCGGGGCGGGCGCGGACCGCTGCGCGTGCCACGCGTTGAAGTCGAGCTGCCCCAGCAGCTCGGCACGCCGCTTCAGCTCCGAACTGAGCGCCTGCGCGAACTCCCGCATCCGCATGGGGTCGGCGGCCGCGAGGTACGTCGACACGTGCGGCAGGTCCGTGCACAGCCGCAGGCCCTCGCCGCGCTCCGCGCCCGCGCCGTCGACCAGCACCAGCGAGAGCCGGTCGGGCCGGTCGGCGGCCGCGAGCGACGCGGCGAGCGAGCGCAGCAGCTCGGTCTTGCCGCTGCCCGGCCCGCCTTCCACGAGCAGGTGCGGCCCGTCGGCCGCCAGGTCCACGGCGAGCGGGCCGTGCGGACCGGCGCCGAGCACGGCCACGGCACGGCCTCCCGGCCGGTTGCCGCGGTCCGTGGCCGCCGCCCAACGGGCCGTCAGGGACGCGGGGGTGGCGCGGGCGAGGCCCAGCTCGTCCAGCAGCCGGGCGGTCCGCGGCAGCGCGGCCACCACCCGTCCGGCCTGCCCGTCCTGCGTGCCGGTGTCCGCCACGCGCAGGGGCGCGAGGGCCCGCGCGAACCGTTCGGCCCACGCCCCGGACACGGCGTCGACCGCCGCGACCACGGCGGTGCCGACGGGCTGCGGGCCGTGGCCCTCGTACGCCGTCAGGGCGCCGCCCGGCGCGGTGGCGTCGGCGCGCGCGTCCTGGTGCAGGCCGTACGGGTCGGGGCGGCCTGCCGCGGGGAACTGCTCCACCGCGGTGCCCGGGGCGCCGCCCTCGTCCGCCGCGGTGACCGTCGCCCGGTGGATGACTTGCACCACCGTCGCCACGTCGCCGCTCAGCAGTGCCACCACGCCGCAGTACGGGAACGCGGGCGCGGCGGTGCGCGCCGTGGCCAGCGTGGCGGAGACGGGGGAGGCGGGCGTGGTGGCCGGGGCGTCGGCCAGGCAGATGAGGTGGATGCCCGCCGCGCGGCCGTTCGTGGCCAGCCGGGAGACCGTCTCGCGGAGGTCCGCGGACCCGGGGTCGCCGTCCACGATCAGGACCGTGTACGCGCCGGTGTGGCGCTCCGCCGCCGCGGCGACGGCCGCCGGGGGAGCGGACGCCCAGTGCGGCCCCAGCGGGCCCTCGTCCAGGCGGCGCACGAGCTCGGCGGTACGGGCCACGGCCTGCTCGCGGTCGTAGGCGACCAGCAGCCGGCAGTCCTGCCCGCGCACCGGGCGCAGCTGCGGCAGCCAGCTCAGCCAGGACCACTCCGCGAGCCGCTCCTCCGGCGTGCGTGAGCGGTCGGCGCTGATGAGGACGAACTCCAGGGCCGCGGGGGAGTGCAGGGCGGCAAGCTGCGCGAGCACGGAGCGGGTCAGCCCGGCCAGCCGCCCCCGGGGCCCGGCCAGCCCGAGCGAACCGGCCTGCCGCAGCCCGACCGTCACGGGCACGGAGGTGAGCGGCGCGCTGCCGTCGGCGGTGTGGCGGTCGGCGGTGCCCAGCCGGACGGTCAGCAGGTCGGGGTGGTCCGGGCCGCGTTCCCACAGGCGCGGGCCGGGCCCGAGGACCGTCAGCAGCACGCTCGCGGGGTCCGGCCAGCGCTCCCTGAGGGCCGCCGATTCGGCGCCGGCGCGCTCGACCGCGTCGTCGCCGTTCCACTCGTCCGTGGTGATCGGGCGGGTGACCGCGCCGCGTCCGCCGGTGAGCCGCCGGGCCCACGCGCTTATGCCGCGGTTGCGCCTGCGGGTGTCCTCCGCGGCTTCGGGAGCCGGGACGGGCCCGTCGGGGGCGGCCAGGGGGATGCCGCGGCCGCCGTGGGTGACGGGGCTGTCGGGGCTGTCGAGGAGGGGGTGCGTGGCGCCCTCGGTGCCGAGGACGGCCGTGCCGACCGAGGTGGCACCGGTCCCCGGCGGCGCGGGCGGCGGGCCGCCGGGCCCGCCCAGCCACGGCCCCGGCACGGGCGCGCCCAGGGGGCCGTGGGGCGCCTCCACGACGCCGACCCGCAGATGCCCCTCGCCGTCGGGCGCGGCCGGGAGCACGCTGGGGGACGCGGCGTCCGTGCCGTACAGGCCGAGCACGGACTCGCCGACCCGCAGCAGCGCGCCGGACGGGAACGGGACCGGCTGTTCCCCCACCGGTTCACCGGAGAGGGTGGTGCCGTTGGTGGACCCGAGGTCGCGGAGGAGGACCGTGCCGTCGTCGGACAGGGTGACGGCGCAGTGCAGCCGGGAGACGTCGGGGTCGTCGAGCGGTACGTCCGCCGCGGTGGAGCGGCCGACGCTGACCTCGCCGCCGTGCAGCAGGTGCACCCCGCCCGCGTCCGGCCCCGAGACGACGTGCAGCCGGGTCGCGGCCTCCTGGGCGCCGGAGAGCAGCACGCCCGCGTGCCGCTCGGGATCGGCCGGGGCGCACAGCGACAGGACGGCGCCGTCGATCAGGGGTGGTTCGCCGAGCGCGCAGCGCTGGGGGTCGAGCCGCTCGTTGCCCGCGTAGACGACGGCCGAGCCGCTGCCGAGGTCACAGCCCGCCGCGGCGACGACCGCCGCGAGCCCGCTGGTCACACTGGCGAGGGCGGTGCCCGCGGGTGCGGTCACCAGGACGTCGCAGGCACGTGTGGCGTGCGCGGTGTGGCCGCTGAGCGGCCCGAGGACGGTCAGCCTGATCTGCATCGCCGTCAACGGTCCCTTCCTGCCCCTGGTGGCGCGGTGGGACAGCGGGCCGCTGCGGCTTCCCCCACCGTGCACGGGCGCTTCGGCACGTACAGGTCACCACGTCGCGCGGGGCCCCGCACACGCTCCCCACTGCATCCGTGCTGCGAGCATCCTCGCACCTGCCGCCGACGACGCGCCCGGCGAGAGCCAATTCGTGATCTTGAACGACGATCGGAGTGTGCGGAAAAAACGGACCGTGATCAAGTACGGGCCGACGCGACGGGTGAACCGTTCAGGGAAGGTCCATTTCCTGACGCTCGATGACGCTCATTGGCAAGTTTTCAGACGCCCGCAGTTGAGTCTCTCTTGCGTCTCTTTTCCGTCACCCCAGGTCGCCCCGGAGCACCACGGCAACCAACTGTCCGGAACGCGCGTCTTTACCCCATAGCCCCCCGGATTTCAGCAGTCCGGCGGCCCGTACGACGGCACTACAGTGGGCGAAGGGCCGGGACGACACGAGACGACGGCAACCATCACCAGCCGTGGCCCACCGGGCGGAACGCGGCAGATCACGACCAGGGAGCGCATGACGTGCGGCCGGTAGGCAGCAAGTACCTCCTCGAAGAGGTGCTCGGACGCGGGGCGACGGGCACCGTTTGGCGGGCCCGCCAGCGCGAGGCGGCCGGTTCCGAGGCCGCCGTGGCCGGACAGCCCGGCGAGACCGTCGCGATCAAGGTGCTCAAGGAGGAGCTGGCCAACGACGCGGACGTCGTCATGCGCTTCCTGCGCGAGCGCTCCGTCCTGCTGCGCCTCACCCACCCCAACATCGTCCGCACCCGCGACCTCGTGGTCGAGGGCGATCTGCTCGCCCTCGTCATGGACCTCGTCGACGGTCCGGACCTGCACCGCTACCTGCGCGAGAACGGGCCCTTCACCCCGGTCGCGGCCGCCCTCCTCACCGCCCAGATCGCGGACGCGCTCGCCGCCAGTCACGCCGACGGCGTCGTCCACCGCGACCTCAAGCCCGCGAACGTCCTGCTGTCCGGCTCGGACAGCGCCACGATGCACCCGATGCTCACCGACTTCGGCATCGCGCGCCTCGCCGACTCCCCGGGCCTCACCCGTACCCACGAGTTCGTCGGCACGCCCGCCTATGTGGCGCCGGAGTCCGCCGAGGGCCGCCCGCAGACCTCCGCCGTCGACATCTACGGCGCGGGCATCCTGCTGTACGAGCTGGTCACCGGCCGCCCCCCGTTCGCCGGGGCCACCGCGCTCGAAGTCCTCCACCAGCACCTCAGCGCCGAACCGCGCCGCCCCACGACCGTCCCCGAGCCCCTCTGGACGGTCATCGAGCGCTGCCTGCGCAAGCGGCCCGAAGAGCGGCCGAGCGCCGAGAACCTCGCCCGCGCCCTGCGCGTCGTCGCCTCGGGCGTCGGCGTGCACGCCTCCCCGGCACAGGCGGAGGCCGCGCTCGGCGTGGGCGCGCTGCTCGCCCCCGACCCCGCGCCCGCGACGGTCCCGGGCAGCCCCGGCGGCACGCACGGCCCCGGGGCGGGCGACGCCGACCCCACCCAGGTGCTGCCCTCCCGCGCGGGCTCCTACGACCCGAACGCCGCGACCAGCGTGCTGCCGAACACCGCCGCGGGCCCGGCCGGCCCCGGCGGAGACCCCACCCGGGTGATGCCGGCGGGCTCCGGCCCGAACGGCGCCGACCCGACCCGCGCCATGCCGCCCGTGCCGCCGCTGCCGCCCGAGGGCGACGACAGCCCGCACCCGTGGCAGACCCAGATGCGCGCGGCCCGCGACCGCAACGACCAGACACAGGTCCAGTACCTCGACCCGAGCGACGACCCGCTGCGCCGCCGCCCGCACCGGCGCCCTGCGGCCCCCCAGCCGCAGCAGTACCAGCAGCCGTATCAACAGCAGCAACCTCAGCAGCAGCCGCAGCCGTACCAGCAGCAGCCGCAGCAGTACGCGCCGCAGCCGCCCCGGCGGCAGCCGCGGTCCCGCCCGCAGCCGCAGCCTCAACCGCAGTACCAGCCCCAGCCGCAGCAGCGCTATCAGGAGCCCCAGCCGCAGCGCTACGCCCCCGAGCCCCCGCCCGCCCAGCGCCGGGAGCCCCGTCCGCCCCGGCAGCACAGCGCGAACCCGATGCGCATCCCCGGTCTCGGCTGCCTCAAGGGCTGCCTCTTCATGATCGTGGTGCTGATCATCGGCTCCTGGCTGGTCTGGGAGTTCACGCCGCTGAAGAACTGGGTCGCGGACGGCAAGAGCTTCTGGGACGCGGCGTGGAGCTGGGTCGTGAGCGTCAAGGACTGGGTCTCGAACCTGGGCTCGTCCGGCAGCGGCAACTGATCCCCGGCGCACGCGCCCCGGCGCGAGGAGAAGCATCCGACCTCGTCGATAAGTCGACACCTAGAGGGTGTTTTACGCCGCAGAAGTGACAGTTGGTGCGGGATCGGTGCCCCCAACCTCCCCGCGGCCGCGTAGCTTGTTCGCCAGCGCTCCCTTGTCGGACGTCGGAGGACCCGGAAAGGAACCCGAACAGCCTTGGCACGGAAGATCGGCAGCCGGTACACCGCCCACCAGGTCCTGGGCCGAGGCAGCGCCGGCACGGTGTGGCTCGGCGAGGGCCCCGAGGGCCCGGTCGCCATCAAGCTCCTGCGCGAGGACCTCGCCTCGGACCAGGAACTCGTCGGCCGGTTCGTGCAGGAACGCGCGGCCCTCCTCGGACTCGACCACCCCCATGTCGTCGGCGTCCGCGACCTCGTCGTCGACGGCGCGGACCTCGCCCTGGTCATGGACCTCATCCGGGGCACCGACCTGCGCACCCGCCTCGACCGCGAGCGCCGCCTCGCGCCCGAGGCGGCCGTCGCCATCGTCGCCGACGTCGCGGACGGCCTCGCCGCCGCGCACGCGGCCGGCATCGTGCACCGCGACGTCAAGCCCGAGAACGTTCTCCTCGACATGCAGGGCGAGCTCGGGCCCGGCGGCGCGCACCCCGCGCTGCTGACCGACTTCGGCATCGCCCGGCTCGTGGACGCGCCCCGCCCCGCCCGCGAGCGGCAGCCCGCCCCGGGCGCCGCCGGGGCCGCGGGCCGCGGGCCCAGCCCGCGCAGCGTCATCGGCACCCCCGACTACCTCGCCCCCGAGATCATCGAGGGCCTGCCGCCGCGCGCGTCCGTCGACGTCTACGCCCTCGCGACGGTCCTCTACGAACTGCTCGCGGGCTTCACCCCGTTCGGCGGCGGCCACCCCGGGGCGGTGCTGCGCCGGCACGTCACCGAGACGGTGGCGCCGTTGCCGGGCATCCCGGACGAGCTGTGGCAGCTCATCGTCCAGTGCCTCGCCAAGGGGCCCGCCTCCCGGCTGCGCGCCTCCGAGCTCGGCGTCCGGCTGCGCGAGCTGCTGCCCGGCCTCGCCGGGATCCCGCCGCTCGACATCGACGAGCCGGAGGACGGGCCGGAGCCGGCGGCCGCGCCGGCCGCGGGCGGCGACCGGGACGGGGCGTACGAGGGCGGGTCCGCGCCGTCCGGCGTGGCCGCCTCGCCCCGGCGGCGCGGCGCGGTGCCGCTGGTGCCGGGCGCCGTCGCGGACTCCAACCGGGAGACCCACACCAGCATGCGCGTGCCCACACCCGCGGAGCTCGCGGGGGGCGCGCACGGTACGGCGCGGGCGCCGCGGGCGGCCGGGCAGCGGCGGGCGGGGTCGGCGCGGCACCGCTCCCCGGAGGAGAAGCGCCGTCGGCGGATCAAGCTGGGGGCGGCGGCGGTGGCGCTGGCCGCGGCGGCGGGGGTGGGCGGCTGGTTCGCGGTCGCGTCCCACGACGAGAAGTCCCCGGCCCCGGGCGTCCACCACCAGGACCAGCCCCCACCGGACCCGGACCGCCTGCCCTGACCCCCGTGGGGGAAGGGGGCTCAGGGGTTCAGGGAGGAGTGGGGGTACCCATCGGACACCCGCAGCCCGGCGCAGCCGTTAGGCTGGGTGCGTGGCAGTCGTTGACGTATCCGAAGAGCTGAAGTCCCTCTCCTCGACCATGGGGTCGATCGAGGCCGTCCTGGACCTCGACAAGATGAGGGCTGACATCGCCGTGCTCGAGGAGCAGGCGGCCGCCCCCTCCCTCTGGGACGACCCGGAGGCGGCGCAGAAGATCACCAGCAAGCTGTCGCACCTCCAGGCGGAGCTCCGCAAGACGGAGACCCTGCGCGGCCGCATCGACGACCTCGGGGTGCTCTTCGAGCTCGCCGAGGCGGAGGGCGACGCCGATGCCCTCGCCGAGGCGGAGACCGAGCTGGGCGATGTCCGCAAGGCGCTCGCCGAGATGGAGGTCCGCACCCTCCTCTCCGGTGAGTACGACTCCCGCGAGGCGCTGGTCAACATCCGCGCCGAGGCCGGCGGCGTCGACGCCTCCGACTTCGCCGAGCGCCTCCAGCGCATGTACCTCCGCTGGGCGGAGCGCCACGGCTACAAGACGGAGGTCTACGAGACCTCGTACGCCGAAGAGGCCGGCATCAAGTCGACCACCTTCGCCGTCCAGGTGCCGTACGCCTACGGCACGCTCTCCGTCGAGCAGGGCACCCACCGCCTCGTCCGCATCTCGCCCTTCGACAACCAGGGGCGCCGCCAGACCTCCTTCGCGGGCGTCGAGGTGCTGCCGGTCGTCGAGACGACCGACCACGTCGAGATCGACGAGTCCGAGCTGCGGGTCGACGTCTACCGCTCCTCCGGCCCCGGCGGCCAGGGCGTCAACACCACCGACTCCGCGGTGCGCCTGACGCACATCCCGACCGGCATCGTCGTCTCCTGCCAGAACGAGCGCTCGCAGATCCAGAACAAGGCGACCGCGATGAACGTCCTCCAGGCCAAGCTCCTCGAGCGCCGCCGTCAGGAGGAGCAGGCCAAGATGGACGCGCTCAAGGGCGACAGCGGCGGCTCCTGGGGCAACCAGATGCGTTCGTACGTCCTGCACCCGTACCAGATGGTCAAGGACCTCCGTACGGAGTTCGAGGTCGGCAACCCCACCGCCGTCCTCGACGGCGACATCGACGGCTTCCTGGAGGCCGGTATCCGCTGGCGCAAGCAGCGGGAGAAGTAGCCTCAACCGGCTGCATAGCCGGACATACCTGCTTGTAACTTCCTTGACGCTGCCTCAAAAACTGGACAGGCTGACGCGCGGCATGCGTATGACTGGGGCGCGTGTGGCGAGGGGGCGAGCGGCCCGGCGGATCCGGCCGGTGCAGCCGCTCACAGCCCCCGGAAGCGCCACCGCCCCGTGCATGGCTGCTCCAATGACGATCAGCTACTGGGGGTAGCAGGTATATGACCAAGAAGACGCGACTGCGCGTCGCGCGCATAGCCGCCGGCGCGGTTGTCGCCGCGGGTGCTTCGCTGACGGCCGCCGGCGCGGCCTCCGCCGCGGGCGTCCACGTCGCCGGGGTCGGTGTCGCGAAGACGGCCTCGGTGCACGGCGTCACGGCCCCGGACGGCGACCCCGACCACATCCCGCAGCCCGGCGGTGACACCACGGGCGCCACCGGTTCCACTTCCACGGGCACCACCTCGACCGGTACGTCCGGCGGTCCGTCCACCAGCGGTACGACGGGCGATCCGTCCACCGGTGGTCCGTCCAGCGGCGGCAAGACCGATGGCGGTACGACGGGTGGCCCGTCCACCAGCGGCACCACGGGTGACCCGTCCACGGGCGGTCCGTCCAGCGGCGGCCAGTCGGACGGCGGGACGACGGGCGGTCCGTCCACCAGCGGTACGACGACGGGTGACCCGTCCACCGGCGGCCCGTCGACGGGCGGCACGGGCGGCAACACCGGCGGTACCGGTGGCAACACGGGCGGTACGTCCGGCAACACGGGTGGCACAGGTGGCAACACCGGCGGTACCTCCGGCAACACCGGCGGTACGGGCGGCACCGGCGGTACTGGCGGTACGTCCGGCAACACTGGCGGCACGGGTGGCACGGGCGGTACCGGTGGCAACACGGGTGGCACGGGTGGCACCGGCGGCACCTCGACCGGTGGTGACCAGGGCACGTCCGGCAGCACCGGCGGTGACCACAACGGTTCCACCGGCGGCAGCACGGGCGGTGACCACAACGGTGGCACCGGCGGCTCCGCCACCGGCGGCGACCAGGGCGACAAGCCCGGCGAGCCCCGCACCTGCCCGGTGGACACCAACAGCAACTGCGGCACCAACACGGACACCGACAGCGCGGGCGTCAAGCCCGTGCAGCAGGCCAAGCCGAAGGAGCAGCTCGCCGAGACCGGCGCGGGCCAGACGACCTTCCTGGTCGTCGGCGCCGCGACGATGATCGCGGGCGGCGTCGGCTTCCGGCTGCTGCCGCGCCTGATGACCCGCACCAGCGCGGTCTGACGGACGGAGCCGGGCCCAGCCCCGACGACGAGGGCCCGGAGCGCGACGGCGCTCCGGGCCCTTCGTGTCGTTCACGTCGTCCACGGCGGAGAGGCATCGCGCCGCTGTGACCGGGCGGCTACCCGGCGAAGCCGCGCGCGACGGCGGCCACCGTTATCAGCGCCACCAGCAGCACGAGCAGGGTGGCCGGGGTCAGCCCGGCGAAAACGCCTTCCTGGTGCTGAAGCCGCTCACGGCTCGCCCGGCAGACCGGGCACCGGCCCTCGCTGACGGGGGCCGCACAGTTGGCGCACACCAGTCGGTCGCATGTCATGCGATCTCCTCCTCCGGTACGTCCAACGCGCGGGAGAGCCGAGCGGTTCCCCTTACCACTGTGCCAGCTTCCGCGCCGTTCGGCGCGGCCGGTCGGCTGAACCCCGGAGCGCGGACCCGATTGCCCCAGTTTTGTCCCCGCCGAGCCGGTAACAAACGCGCCAAGACCGGACGCCGTCTGCGCGTACACCGGTGGTTCGCGTATGGTCACGCACACCGACGGGAGCCGCGCGCGCGGTGTTCCGTGCCCCCTATCCAGGTCGACGCGTGGTGCACTCGTGATCCGATTCGACAACGTATCCAAGTCCTACCCCAAGCAGAACCGCCCGGCGCTCCGCGATGTCTCGCTGGAGATCGAGAAGGGCGAGTTCGTCTTCCTCGTCGGCTCGTCCGGTTCCGGCAAATCCACCTTCCTGAGACTGCTGCTGCGCGAGGAGCGGGCCAGTACGGGCCAGGTCCACGTGCTGGGCAAGGATCTGGCCAGGCTCTCCAACTGGAAGGTGCCGCAGATGCGCCGCCAGCTGGGCACGGTCTTCCAGGACTTCCGGCTGCTGCCCAACAAGACGGTCAACGAGAACGTCGCCTTCGCCCTGGAGGTCATCGGCAAGCCCCGCGGCGAGATCCGCAAGGCCGTCCCGCAGGTCCTGGAGCTGGTGGGCCTCGGCGGCAAGGAGGACCGGATGCCCGGTGAGCTCTCCGGTGGTGAGCAGCAGCGCGTCGCGATCGCCCGCGCGTTCGTCAACCGCCCGCTGCTGCTCATCGCGGACGAGCCGACCGGCAACCTCGACCCGCAGACCTCCGTCGGCATCATGAAGCTGCTGGACCGGATCAACCGGACCGGGACCACCGTCATCATGGCCACCCACGACCAGCAGATCGTGGACCAGATGCGGAAGCGCGTCATCGAATTGGAACAGGGCCGTCTCGTACGCGACCAGTCGCGCGGCGTCTACGGCTACCAGCACTGAAAGGACGCCATGCGCGCCCAGTTCGTCCTGTCGGAGATCGGCGTCGGTCTCCGCCGCAATCTCACGATGACCTTCGCGGTGATCGTCTCCGTCGCCCTGTCGCTCGCGCTGTTCGGCGGGTCGCTGCTGATGCGCGAGCAGGTCAGCACGATGAAGGGCTACTGGTACGACAAGGTCAACGTCTCGATCTTCCTCTGCAACAAGACCGACGCGGAGTCCTTCCCCTCCTGTGCCAAGGGGGCGGCGACGGAGGACCAGAAGAAGGAGATCCGCGCTGATCTGCAGAAGATGGATCTCGTTCAGAGCGTCCAGTTCGAGACGGCCGACGAGGCGTACAAGCACTACAAGGAGCAGTTCGGCAAGAGTTCCCCGATCGCCAGCTCGCTGACGCCGGACCAGATGCAGGAGTCCTTCCGCGTCAAGTTGAAAGACCCCGCCAAGTTTGAGGTCATCACCAGCGCCTTCTCCCAGCGGCCGGGTGTGCAGACGGTGCAGGACCAGAAAACGACGCTGTCCAACCTCTTCAACCTCCTCAACGTCATGAACGGCGCGGCGCTCGGCCTGATGTTCCTGATGCTGATCGTGGCGCTGCTGCTGATCGTCAACACCGTCCGGGTGTCGGCGTTCAGCCGCCGCCGGGAGACCGGGATCATGCGGCTCGTCGGCGCGTCCAGCTTCTACATCCAGATCCCGTTCATCATGGAGGCGGCCTTCGCCGGGCTGCTCGGCGCGGGCTTCGCCTGCGTGCTGCTGGTCTGCGGCCAGCACTTCCTGGTGGACAACTACCTGGTGCACCACATCGACGTCATCCAGTTCCTCGGTTGGGACGCGGTACTGGCCAAGCTGCCGCTGGTGCTCGCCATCGGGCTGCTGATGCCCGCGCTGGCCGCTTTCGCCGCGCTGCGGAAGTACCTCAAGGTCTGAGCAGTGACCAGGGCGCCGTACGGACAACTCCCCGTACGGCGCCTTCTCTTGTCCTAGACTCACGCGCATGCCCGGCCCGTCGATGTTCCTTCCGCAGCGCCGTGCGCGGCGCGGTGCCGCGCTGACCTTGGTCTTCGCGGGCGTGCTGGCGACGGGCGCCGCCGCAGGCTCCTGGGACGCCGGCGCGCAGGGCGGCCGGAAGCCGACGGAAGCCCGCGTTCCGTCGCGTACGGCCGCGAGACCCGTCGACGGAGCCGCGGCGCTGGGCGCCGGGGCCGGAAGGCTGCCCGACCGCCGGGCCGTAGAGGACGCCGCCGAGCGGGCGGAGGAGGACGGCAGGTCCGGGGCGGCGGCCGCCGCCGAGGTGATCGGCCGCAGCGGCGACCTCTGGAGCTCCGTCTACAGCGCCCATGAGTACGAGGGCCTCCAGCGCGCCCTGGACGGCGCCTACATCGGGGTCGGGCTCTCCGCCCGGCCGGGTGCCGACGGCGGCACCGAGGTCGAGGACGTCCGGCCCGACGGGCCCGCGGAGCGCGCGGGCGTCCGCGCGGGCGACGCGATCCGCACGGTCGACGGGGTGGCGACGGCGGGCCTGCCGGTCACCGAGGTCGTCGCCCTGCTGCGCGGTGACGACGCCGCGGGCGGCGCCGAGGCGGGCACACCCGTACGGATCGGCCTCCAGCGGTCCGGGCGGTCCTGGGAGCGGACCCTGTACCGCGCGCGGCTGGTCACCGAGAGCGTCGCCGTGGAGCGGCTCGCGGACAGCCGGGAGGACGGCCCGGCGGCCACCCGCATCAAGGTCGACTCCTTCACCCGGGGCACCGGCGAACGCGTTCGCCGGGCGGCCCGGTCCGCGGCCCGGGGCGAGGGCATCCTGCTGGACCTGCGGGGCAACTCCGGCGGCCTGGTCACCGAGGCCGTCTCCACCGCCTCCGCCTTCCTCGACGGCGGCGTGGTCGCCACCTACGACGTGCCGGGCGGACGGCGCACCCTGGAGGCCCGGCCCGGCGGGGACACCGGGCCGCCGCTCGTCGTGCTCGTCGACGGCGGCACCATGAGCGCCGGCGAGCTGCTGGCCGGGGCGCTCCAGGACCGGGGCCGGGCGGTCGTCGTCGGCTCCCGCACCTTCGGCAAGGGCTCCGTGCAGCTGCCGAGCAGGCTCCCCGACGGCTCGGTCGCGGAGCTCACCGTCGGCCATTACCGCACCCCTTCAGGCCACTCCGTCGACGGCCGGGGCATCGCCCCCGACCTGGTCGTACGGGGCGATGCCGAGCACCGGGCCCGCACGGTATTGAGTGGCCTCAGGGGTGGGTCCTAGTGCGAGAATGTGCGCGCTATGGCTAAAGCGAAAGAGAAGAAGACCGATCGCAAACTGGTCGCGCAGAACAAGAAGGCGCGCCACGACTACCACATTCTGGACACCTACGAGTGCGGCATGGTGCTGACCGGCACCGAGGTCAAGTCGCTGCGCCAGGGCCGGGCCTCGCTCGTGGACGGCTTCGTCCAGATCGACGGCGGCGAGGCGTGGCTGCACAACGTCCACGTCCCCGAGTACGCCCAGGGCACCTGGACGAACCACAGCGCGCGCCGCAAGCGCAAGCTCCTGATGCACCGCGCCGAGATCGACAAGCTGGACTCCAAGTCGCAGGAGACCGGCCACACGATCGTGCCGCTCGCGCTGTACTTCAAGAGCGGCCGCGCCAAGGTCGAGATCGCCCTCGCCAAGGGCAAGAAGGAGTACGACAAGCGGCAGACGCTCCGCGAGAAGCAGGACACCCGCGAGGCGAGCCGCGCGATCTCGGCGGCCCGCAGGCGTCAGCAGGCCCAGCACGGTAGCTCGCGCGGGTAAATAGGCTGGCACCGTCGTGCGCGGGTCACGTACGATGGACATCGCACCCCGCGAGGGGCGCACCTTGAAAAAACAACATGGGGATGATCGGTTTCGACAGCGGATGTCGAAGCAGGGGAAGCGAGCCGAGGAAGCGGCAATGATCTCGTAAACCATATGTCGCAACCAATAATCGCCAACACCAAGCGCGATTCCTTCGCCCTCGCTGCCTAAGTAGCGACTTTGCGAAGTGTCAGCCCGGGGCTGTTCCCGACCCGGATCCTGGCATCAGCTAGGGAACTAAACCACTAGGTCCGGTCACGGGGCCGAGTGGGAAATCAAACAGTGACTGAGCCCGTCGGAGACTTGTCCGTGTGATCTCCGGGGCCGAGAAAATCGCAGCGGACTGCGCTCGGAGAAGCCCTGTTTCCGCACCGTTGGACGCGGGTTCGATTCCCGCCATCTCCACTCATCCCATGTGAGGCGAAGGCCCCACCGCTCCGGCGGTGGGGCCTTTGTCGTCGGGTGTGCCGTGGATGCTGCCGTGGATGTCGCCGTGGACGCCGTCATGCGGGCCGTTTTGCCGGGACGAGGGCAACCTGGAGGCCGGGACGGCCCTCTTCCTGAATGCGACAAGGGGGTGCGCGGTGAACTGGACTCGTGCGGTGGTGGCCGTGGTGGGTGCCGGAGCGCTGTGGCCGGCCGTGGGCGTGGCCGGGACGGCGGTGGCCGACGACGGGCGCGGCGGGGTGCACCTGCTGCTCAACGGCGCCTTCGACAACCGGCCCGGCGGGCTCGTCGACATAGACGTCCAGGGTGTGCGCGGCCGGGGCGAGGTCACCGTCTCCTCGCCCGTCTTCCCGCACCGCGTCCGGCTCGCGCCCTACGAGCACCGGGCACCGGCCGCCGAGCGCGGCCACCACGCCCGGCCCGCCATCGCGATGACCGTCCGGCCGGGCAGCTACCCGCTCACCGTGCGGGCCGGCGGCCGGGTCGTCGCGGAGGACCGGGTGGAGGTCGGGCCCGCGCGGCGGCCGCAGTTCACGGTGACCTCGCCGGGCGAGGTCATGCGGCCCGGGGAGCAACTGTGGATGGCGTACGACGACCTGTTTCCCGGCGAGACCGGGGCGGCCTTCGAGGCGCGCTCGCCCGCGTTCCCCGCGCCGGTGCGGCTCGCCCACGACCCGAAGAGCGCCGACTGGAACAACCCCCGGCTGTTCTCCGGCTCGGTGGAGCTGCCGCCCTCGGTGAAGGACGGCACCTACACGGTGCGGCTCACCGGGCCCGGCGGCCGCACCCTCGACGAGAAGCCGCTGCTGATCCGCGCGGCGAAGCCCGGCGACCGCGACTACGTGGGCCGGGCGCACGGCCCCGCCTTCTTCGACGCCTCGAAGACATCGGGTCCCGACCGGGCCCGTACGCGCCACCAGGTCGCCGTCGGCGGCACCGTCAACGTCCTGTGGCGGGACGGCGCGCCCGACCCGGGCGAGGAGGGGCGGATCGTCGCCACCTCACCGGCCTTCGAACGGCCGGTGCCGCTGCGGCGGGACGAGAGCAAGGCCGGGGACGGCGACTCGCCCCGGTACTACGGGCCCGCGAGGATCCGGCGCGGGCTGGGCTCGGGGAGCTACCCCGTGACGGTGGTCAGCCACCACGGCCGCGTACGCAGGATAGGGCAGCTCCTGGTGACGGGGGCGTCCTCCTCCGGCGGCTCCGCCAACCCCCTGGTGGTGGCGACCGTCGCCACGGGCGCGGCGGGCATCCTCGCCCTGACGGGCTTCGCCCTCGTCAAGTCCCGCCGCCCGTAGGGGCGTTCCCTGCTCGGCTGTCCGGCGGATCCGGGGGTTACAGGTGTGCACGTAAGGGGGCACCCTGGAGGTGGCGGCTCCGCCGCGGACCAACGCGAACAGGGAAGAGAACAGGGAAAAGGTGACCGGCGCATGGCGGCGACAGCCTCCTATGACCTGCGATTCGACGCCGGGCGGCCCTGCCTGGATCTGGTGGCCACGGTCGGCGGCCGGTTCAGCGAGGAGCCCGTCGAGCGGCTCGACACCCCCGAGCGGCTGCGGGACTGGCTGTTCGGCGCGGGGGTCGTGCCGCCCGGCACCCCGCTCGGGGCCGTCGACGGGAGCTGGCTCGGGCGCTTCCGCGCCGCCCGTGACCTGCTGCACCGTGTCGTCCACGCCGAGGTCGACGGCCGGGCCGCCGACCCCGACCTGGAGCGGGTCAACGCGCTCGCCGCGACCGCGCCCCCGGCGGTGCGGGCCGTACGGACCGACGACGGCACGCTCGTCCGCACGGTCGCCGCACCCCCCGACTGCGGGGCCCTCGTCGGGCAGATCTGCCGCGACGCGGTGGAGCTGCTGACCGATCCCGCCACGCGGGGGCAGCTGCGGCGGTGCGAGGGGGAGACGTGCTCGCTGGTCTACCTCGACACTTCGCGTGGGCGCCGGCGGCGGTGGTGCTCCAGTGAGGTCTGCGGCAATCGCGAACGGGTGGCTCGGCACCGGCGCCGTCGCGGCTGACCCCCTGTCCGGGGGCTCCGCCCCCGGGGTTCCCCGTACCGGGGCTGCGCCCCGGACCCCGCAACACGGCTTCGCCGCGTTGTCCTCAAACGCCGGACGGGCTGGATTTGCGGACCGTGGCTCTTTGGTCTGCGGCCCGGAGGATGCGGACTACGCCCGCACAACCAGCCTGCGCATTGCTGACCTGTGGGCCCGGAGACTGCGGGTCGTCCACCGCGATGCGATGCGATGCGCGTCTTGGGCCTTGCGGATTGTGCCCGTCCGCCCGCACAACCAGCCCGTCCTGGGGGCACCTCCCAGCGGTAGCTGGGGGAGTTTGAGGACGCGGCCGTAGGCCGCTTCCGCCGTAGGCGGCAACGGTGCGGCGGCCGACCGCAGCGGAAAATCTCAGCGGCGGCTGAGTACGGCAGGCACCCCCGTACGTATTCAAGGCCGAAGGGGGCGGCAGCGCCCCGGAACCGGACCGTCAGGGGGAACCGAGATGAGCGCACCCACCCACATGCCCCTCCGGCTAGGAGTGTCCGCAGCGCTGCTCGCGCTGACCGTGACCGCCTGTGACTCCGGCGGCGGCTCGTCCTCCACGGACAAGAGCACACCATCCCAGAGCCAGCAGCAACAGCAGCAGGCGCCCGCCGCCCTCCTCACGGCACAGGACGCCAAGCTGGGCACGATCGTCACGGACGCCAAGGGCTTCACTCTCTACCGCTTCGACAAGGACCGGCCCAAGCCGTCCGCCTCGAACTGCAACGGGAGTTGCGTCACCACCTGGCCGCCCGTGACGGCCACCGACCAGGTCCGGCTCAAGGGCATCGACAAGAACCTCGTCTCCACCGTCACCCGGGCCGACGGCAGCAGGCAACTGACCCTGGGCGGCTGGCCGCTGTACCGCTACGCGCCCGACAGTCAGCCCGGCGACACCAAGGGCCAGGGCATCGGCGGCACCTGGTTCGCCAGCGACCCGCAGGGCAAGAAGGCCAAGGCCACCGGCGGCGGCAGCGGAGGCTACGGCTACTGACCGGGCAATCACCGAATCTTGCTATCGACCGGGAGAACGGCCTTGCGCAAGGATGCCGTCGTGGCTGACAGGACCAGTCCCGACGAGGAGCTGATGCGGGCGCTCTACGACGAGCACGCCGGCCCCCTCCTCGCGTTCGTGCTCCGGCTGGTCGCCGGGGACCGCCAGCGCGCGGAGGACGTCGTCCAGGAGACGCTGCTGCGCGCCTGGCGCAACGCCGACCGGCTGCGCGGCGCCCCCGGTTCCGTACGCCCCTGGCTGGTGACCGTCGCCCGGCGCATCGTCATCGACAACCACCGCAGCCGCCGGGCCCGCCCCCGGGAGGTCGACCCGGGCCCTCTGGAACTGATCCCCGCGGCCGACGAGATCGACCGGGCCCTGCGCCTGATGACCATCTCCGACGCGCTCGGCGATCTGACCGAGGCCCACCGAGAGGCGCTGATCGAGACCTACTTCAAGGGACGTACGGTGAGCGAGGCGGCCGAAGTGCTGGGCGTGCCGGCCGGGACCGTGCGGTCCCGGGTCTTCTACGCGCTGCGCTCCATGAAGCTCTCGCTCGAAGAACGGGGAGTGACGGCATGACCCAGCCGACACCGCACATGGACGTGGGCGCCTACGCGCTCGGCGTCCTGGACGAGGCGGAGGCCGTCCGTTTCGAGGAGCACCTCGCCGACTGCCCCGAGTGCGCCGCCGAGCTCGACGGCCTGCTCGGGCTGACCCCGCTCCTCGCCGACCTCAGGGAATCCGCGCCGGACCCCGGTGTGCTCACCGCGCGGCCGGGTCCCGCGCTCCTCGGCAATCTCCTGGCCGAGGCCACGGCCGTCCGCCGTACCCAGCGCGTCCGGCGGCTCTGCCTGGCCGCGGCGGCCGCCGTGCTGATCGTCGCCGGTCCGCTCGTCGGCTCGGCCCTCACCTCGCAGCACACGCCGAGCCACAGCACCGTGAGCGCGGCCAAGGCGATGTACGAGGAGGGCGAGAAGATCGGCGCGGTCGACCCCGCCACCAAGGTCGACGCCACCGTCTCGCTGGAGGAGAAGCCCTGGGGCACCCACGTCGCCCTGCGACTCGCCAACGTCAAGGGCCCGCTGACCTGCGACCTCGTCGCCGTCGGCAAGAACGGCGAGCGTCAGACCGTCACCACGTGGGCCGTACCGGCCGCGGGCTACGGGCTGCCCGGCAGCGGGGACAAAGGCGATAAGTGGGGCAAGGAGCCTCTCTACACCCACGGCGGCGCCGCGTTCCAGCGGAACGACATCGACCACTTCGAGGTGCGCACGCTCGCCGGGAAACTCCTCGCCACCGTCAAGGTGTGACCAAACCGCCATCAAGTCCGTCATGTCCTGACAGGTGCGCTCAGCACCTCTGTTCGCGTACGGTTGACGGCTGCCCTAGGCACAGCAGAAGGGGGCTTGGGTGGCCGCGCAGAACGTCACGGACGCGCAGGTGGCGACAGGACCGGTGACGGAACCCGACGGGGTCCGCGACCGCGAGATCGGTACCGAACAACAGCATCTGGACCGGGTGTACCGACGCCTGGAGGAGAAGATCCACGAGGCCGAGTTCCTCATGGACGACGCCGCCAAACGGGGCCAGGTCGGCACGCCGGGGGCGCTCGCCGAGCGGGACGCCCAGGTGTTCCGCGCCGGGGTGCACCTCAACCGGCTCAACAACGAGTTCGAGGACTTCCTCTTCGGCCGCGTCGACCTGCTCCTCGGCAAGGACGGGAAGAAGGGCCCCGACGGCGCCTACACCTCCGTCGAACCCGCCGACGACGCCGTGCGCGACGACCGGGCGGAGATCGCGGAGACCCTGCACATCGGCCGCATCGGCGTCCTGGACGCCGACTACTCGCCGCTCGTCATCGACTGGCGCGCCCCCGCGGCCGCGCCGTTCTACCGCGCCACGCCGGTGGCGCCCGGCCGAGTCGTGCGCCGCCGCGTCATCCGCTCCAAGGGCCGCAAGGTCCTCGGCGTCGAGGACGACCTGCTGCGCCCCGAGCTGACGGCCACCCTGCGCGGCGCCGCGCTGCCCGTCGTCGGCGACGGCGCGCTGATGGCCGCGCTCGGGCAGGCCCGCAGCCACACGATGCGGGACATCGTCTCCTCCATCCAGGCGGAGCAGGACATGGTCATCCGGGCCCCCGCCGCCTCGGTGACCGAGGTCGAGGGCGGCCCCGGCACCGGCAAGACCGCCGTCGCCCTGCACCGCGCCGCGTACCTCCTCTACCAGGACCGCCGCCGCTACGCGGGCGGCATCCTCGTCGTCTCGCCGACCCCGCTGCTCGTCGCCTACACCGAGGGCGTGCTGCCCTCGCTCGGCGAGGAGGGCCAGGTCGCGATCCGCGCGGTGGGCTCCCTGGTGGACGGCGCGGAGGCCGACACCTACGACGAGCCCGCGGTCGCCCGCGTCAAGGGCTCCTCCCGCATGCTCAAGGTGCTGCGCAAGGCGGTGCGGGGCGCGCTGGAGACGCCGTCCGCGGCGCCGGCACGCCGGGCGGACGACGGCCAGTTGGCGTTCGCGGACCCGGCGGCGCCCCCGGTGGCCGGCACGCCCGACCGCCTCCGCGTCGTCGCCTTCGGCGCCCGGCTGGAGCTGGGGGCCGACGAGCTCAAGCGCATCCGCAACACCGCCCTCGGCGGCACCGCGCCCATCAACCTGCTGCGCCCGCGCGCCCGCAGGCTGATCCTCGACGCCCTGTGGTCCAGGGCGGGCGGGCCCAAGCGCTACACCGACCCCGAGCTCGCGCAGGAGGCCCGGCAGGCCTTCGACGAGGACATCACCACCGAGGACGTCTTCATCGACTTCCTCGCCGCCTGGTGGCCCGAGCTCACCCCGCGCGGGGTGCTGGCCGCGATGGCGGACGAACGGCGGCTCGCCCGCTGGGCGCGCCGTGAGCTCAACCAGCGCGAGATCCGGCTGCTGGCCCGCTCGCTCAAGCGGCTGGACGCCAGGGGCCGGGGCCCGCTCTCCGTGCACGACGTCGCGCTGCTGGACGAGCTGGAGACGCTGCTCGGCGTACCCGCCCGGCCCAAGCAGCCGCGCGAGCTCGACCCGCTCGCCCATCTCACCGGGCTGGAGGAGCTGATGCCGACGCGCTCCGAGAGCAGGCGCGAGCGCGCGGAGCGGCTGGCGGAGGAGCGCCGGGACTACGCCCATGTGATCGTCGACGAGGCGCAGGACCTGACGCCCATGCAGTGGCGGATGGTGGGCCGCAGGGGCCGCACCGCCACCTGGACGGTCGTCGGCGACCCCGCGCAGTCCTCCTGGTCCGACCCGGACGAGGCGGCCGCCGCCCGCGACGAGGCGCTCGGCAACCGCCCCCGCCGTCGCTTCGAACTCACCGTGAACTACCGCAACCCCGCGGAGATCGCCGAACTGGCCGCCAAGGTGCTGGCGCTGGCCATGCCGGGCATGCGGTCCCCCGCGGCCGTACGGTCGACCGGCGTCGTGCCGCGCTTCGCCGTGACGGACGGCGACCTGCCGAAGGCCGTGCGCGCGGAGGCCCGGCACCTCCTGGAGGACGTCGACGGCACCGTCGGCGTGGTCGTCCCGATGGCCCGCCGCGCGGAGGCCCGCGACTGGCTCGCCGGCCTCGGCGACCGCGTCGTCGTCCTCGGCAGCCTGGAGGCGAAGGGCCTGGAGTACGACGCCACCGTGGTCGTCACCCCGGCCGAGATCGCCGACGAATCCCCGGCGGGCCTCCGCGTCCTCTACGTGGCCCTCACCCGCGCCACCCAGCGCCTGACGGTCCTCTCGGGAGAACGCGACGACCCGAACCCGGAGGGAATCCCGGACCTGCTACGGGACTGACCCCTCCGGGAGGAGCGGAGCCGGGCCCGGGGCGGGGCCCGGACCCCGAGGTCCGTTGCGGAACCTCGGAGTTGAGCCCCTGCCCCGGGCCGGACCCGGGCCGCGGCCCCGGAGACGGCCTGCGGGGTGAGCGCGGGCCGGAGGCCGGGGCGGGGCAACGGAGTTGAGGCCTTGCCCCGGGGTCCCGGGCGGGGTACGGGCACGGCCCGGGACGCGCGTGAGCCGGGGCGGGTGGGGGGTCTGGGGGCGTAGCCCCGAGGTACGCACGGACCGGGGTGCAACCCCGGGATCGGGGTCCGGGGCGGAGCCCCACGCAGTGTCCGGCGGAACGACGTCAGGGGAGTCGCAGGCCCGGCGGGCCGCAGAGTTGAGGCCTTGCCCAGGGCCCGGGGCGGTAGCCCCGGGGTGTGTACGGGCCGGGGGCCGAGGCGGCAGCCTCAGAGGTGTGCCGGTCCGGGGAGTGGGGGCGCGGCCCCGTGCCGGGGTTCGTCGTGGGGTCCGGGGCGGAGCCCCGGTGTTCGGCCATGACTTCCGGGGAGCATTTGTTAGCCTGGAACACGGCACCGGCTCGATCCAAGCCCCCGGGCCCAACCTTAGTCGCTTCGAGCGACCACTTGCCGCGAGGCGAGCATGGCGGGTCGGTGCCACCAGAACGTCCCCACGGGCGCTCCTCACCACGAGGAGCGCCCGTCGGCGTTTCCGCAGGTCACCTCTCCCGTATGCCGGAACCCGCCTTCCGGAATCCGGGGTCGGTTACCGCGTACTCATCAGTAGGTGGGACGATCGACCCCCGCGCCCCGCGGCGCGTACCACGCGTACCAAGCGAAAACAGGGAAAGCAGAGGAAAGCGGCCATGGCAACGGCGCCAAGCGTCTCGTACTCGATGACGGTCCGGCTGGAGGTCCCCGCGAGCGGGACCGCGGTCAGCCAGCTCACCACGGCCGTGGAGTCCTCCGGCGGCTCGGTGACCGGCCTCGACGTCACCGCCTCGGGCCACGAGAAGCTGCGGATCGACGTCACCGTCGCCGCGACCTCCACCGCCCACGCCGACGAGATCGTCGAGGAACTCCGCGGCATCGAGGGCGTCAGCGTCGGCAAGGTCTCCGACCGCACCTTCCTGATGCACCTCGGCGGCAAGATCGAGATGGCGTCCAAGCACCCCATCCGCAACCGCGACGACCTCTCCATGATCTACACCCCGGGCGTGGCCCGCGTGTGCATGGCGATCGCGGAGAACCCCGAGGACGCCCGCCGCCTGACCATCAAGCGCAACAGCGTGGCCGTGGTCACCGACGGCTCCGCCGTCCTGGGCCTGGGCAACATCGGCCCCAAGGCCGCGCTGCCCGTGATGGAGGGCAAGGCCGCCCTCTTCAAGCGCTTCGCCGGCATCGACGCCTGGCCGATCTGCCTGGACACCCAGGACTCCGACGCCATCGTCGAGATCGTCAAGGCCATCGCCCCCGGCTTCGCGGGCATCAACCTCGAGGACATCTCCGCCCCCCGCTGCTTCGAGATCGAGGCCCGGCTGCGCGAGGCCCTCGACATCCCCGTCTTCCACGACGACCAGCACGGCACGGCCATCGTCGTGCTCGCCGCGCTGACCAACGCGCTGCGCGTGGTGGAGAAGTCCATCGGTGACGTACGGGTCGTCATGTCCGGTGCGGGCGCGGCCGGTACGGCCATCCTGAAGCTGCTGATCGCCGCGGGTGTCAAGCACGCGGTCGTCGCCGACATCCACGGTGTGGTGCACGCGGGCCGGCACGATCTCGTCGACGCGAGCCCGGAGTCCGCGCTCCGCTGGATCGCCGACAACACCAACCCCGAAGGCATCACGGGCACCCTCAAGGAGGCCGTGCGCGGCGCCGACGTCTTCATCGGCGTCTCCGCCCCCAACGTGCTGACCGGCGAAGACGTGGCCGCGATGGCCGACGGCGCGATCGTCTTCGCGCTCGCCAACCCCGACCCCGAGGTGGACCCGGCGATCGCCCGCCGGAGCGCCGCCGTGGTCGCCACCGGCCGCTCGGACTTCCCCAACCAGATCAACAATGTGCTGGTCTTCCCGGGTGTCTTCCGCGGCCTGCTGGACGCCCAGTCCCGCACCGTCAACACCGAGATGATGCTGGCCGCCGCGGGCGCCCTCGCGAACGTCGTCGCCGAGGACGAGCTCAACGCGAACTACATCATCCCGAGCGTCTTCAACGACAAGGTCGCCGGCGCCGTCGCGGGCGCCGTCCGCGAGGCCGCGAAGGCCGCGGGCGCGGCTGTGACGGGCACCACGACCGCCTGACGACGGCGCGTCGCGGGTGCTTGCGCCCGCGACCTGCCCATAAGGTGTCGGGCAGAAATCAGGCCGTAGAAATGCGGCTGTATCCGAGGCTGTGCCGCTTTCCGTGTGACTCTCCAGGGTGCCGGATTGGCTTTCCCGCCACTGGTGGGGGCAGGATGCGTAACCGGGCGCGAGGGTCTGGCAACAGACCCGGGTCCGGGGACTGTCCGAGGGCCCTGGCAGCATCGGCTTCGATCTCACGCCTCATTGGCAAGAAGAACACGGGAGTACAACATGAACCGCAGTGAGCTGGTGGCCGCGCTGGCCGACCGCGCCGAGGTGACCCGCAAGGACGCCGACGCCGTCCTGGCCGCGCTCGCCGAGACCGTCGGCGAGATCGTCGCCAAGGGCGACGAGAAGGTCACCATCCCCGGCTTCCTGACCTTCGAGCGCACCCACCGTGCCGCTCGCACTGCTCGCAACCCGCAGACGGGCGAGCCGATCCAGATCGCTGCCGGTTACAGCGTGAAGGTCTCCGCGGGCTCCAAGCTCAAGGAAGCCGCGAAGGGCAAGTAAGACCCCAAGCGCAAAGGGCGACCACCTCTTCGAGGGGTGGTCGCCCTTTTGGCGTTCTGTACGGGCTGTACGGCCGTTTGGGGGCCTCGGAGCCGCCCTGTACGGCAAAGCGCCTGTACAAGCCCTGAATGGCTCGTACAGGCGCTTATGGCCCGTCAGCTGGTGCTCTGCGCTGGTCAGGCGCCGGGCAGTTCCACATTCGCGCCGAGGCTGCGGAGCTTCTCCATGAAGTTCTCGTAGCCGCGGTTGATCAGGTCGATGCCGTGGACGCGGGACGTGCCGTCCGCCGCCAGGGCCGCGATCAGGTACGAGAAGCCGCCGCGGAGGTCGGGGATGACCAGGTCGGCGCCCTGCAGCTTGGTGGGGCCGGAGACGACCGCCGAGTGCAGGAAGTTCCGCTGGCCGAAGCGGCAGGCGGAGCCGCCCAGGCACTCGCGGTACAGCTGGATGTGCGCGCCCATCTGGTTGAGCGCGGAGGTGAAGCCCAGCCGGGACTCGTACACCGTCTCGTGGACGATGGACAGCCCGGCCGCCTGGGTCAGGGCCACGACCAGCGGCTGCTGCCAGTCCGTCTGGAAGCCGGGGTGGACGTCGGTCTCCAGCGCGATCGCGTTGAGCGAGCCGCCCGGGTGCCAGAAGCGGATGCCCTCGTCGTCGATCTCGAAGGCGCCGCCGACCTTGCGGTAGGTGTTGAGGAAGGTCATCATCGACCGCTGCTGCGCGCCGCGGACGTAGATGTTGCCCTTGGTGGCCAGCGCCGCGGACGCCCAGGAGGCCGCCTCCAGGCGGTCCGAGAGCGCGCGGTGGTTGTAGCCGCCGAGCTTGTCCACACCGGTGATCCGGATGGTCCGGTCGGTGTCCATCGCGATGATCGCGCCCATCTTCTGCAGTACGCAGATGAGGTCCTCGATCTCCGGCTCGACGGCCGCGTTGGACAGCTCGGTGACGCCCTCCGCCAGTACGGCGGTCAGCAGCACCTGCTCGGTCGCGCCGACCGAGGGGTACGGCAGGCGGATCTTGGTGCCGCGCAGTCGCTGCGGGGCCTCCAGGTACTGGCCGCCCTCGCGCTTCTCGATGGTCGCGCCGAACTGGCGCAGCACCTCGAAGTGGAAGTCGATCGGCCGGCCGCCGATGTCACAGCCGCCCAGGCCCGGGATGAAGGCGTGACCCAGCCGGTGCAGCAGCGGGCCGCACAGCAGGATCGGGATGCGCGAGGAGCCCGCGTGCGCGTCGATGTCGGCGACATTGGCGCTCTCCACGTGGGAGGGGTCCAGGATCAGCTCACCGGGCTCGTCACCGGGGCGCACGGTGACGCCGTGCAGCTGGAGCAGGCCGCGGACCACCCGGACGTCGCGGATGTCGGGGACGTTGCGCAGCCGGCTGGGACCGCTGCCGAGCAGCGCGGCGACCATGGCCTTCGGCACGAGGTTCTTCGCGCCGCGGACACGGATCTCGCCCTCGAGCGGGGCGCCGCCGTGGACAAGCAGTACATCGTCAGGGCCGGTCATGGATCTCGCGTTCCTGGAGTTGGGCAGGGGGCAAGAAGAAAGGGTAATGCGACCTGAGCCCCCTCCTGCATGCAAAAGGGGGCTCGGGGGTGTGATGGCTTCGCAACAACACGCTGCGTTAATGGAATGGTCGCTACCGGTTATCTGCGGGGCGGCCGCTTTCCTGCCGGAGTCTGCGTCCGGCCCCCGTTCGGGCCCGAAATGCGGGATCATGTGCCCATGTCCGAGGTGTCCTCGCTCACAGGACGACTGCTTGTCGCGACACCGGCGCTCGCTGACCCGAATTTCGACCGCGCGGTGGTGCTGCTGCTCGACCACGACGAGGAGGGGTCCCTCGGTGTGATCCTCAACCGCCCGACACCGGTCGGCGTCGGCGACATCCTGGAGTCCTGGGCGGCGCTGGCAGGGGAGCCCGGGGTGGTCTTCCAGGGCGGCCCGGTCTCGCTGGACTCCGCGCTGGGCGTGGGCGTGGTGCCGGGGGAGGGGCGCGGGAAGGACGGCGAGGGCGCGGCCCCGGTCGGGGACGGCCCGCTCGGCTGGCGCCGGGTGCACGGCGCGATCGGCCTGGTCGACCTGGAGGCCCCGCCCGAACTGCTCGCCGCGGCCCTCGGCTCCCTGCGGATCTTCGCGGGGTACGCGGGCTGGGGCCCCGGTCAGCTGGAGGACGAGCTGGTCGAGGGCGCCTGGTACGTCGTGGAGTCCGAGCCGGGCGACGTCTCCTCCCCGGACCCGGGCCAGCTCTGGCGGGCCGTGCTGCGACGGCAGCGCAACGAACTGGCCATGGTCGCGACCTACCCGGACGACCCGAGCCTCAACTGAGACCGGCCCGACGACCGGCCGGGCGACTGGCAGGCCCGTGGCTCATCCGATGCGCCCCGCCCCCAGTACGCTTGGAAACCATGAGCACTCTTGAGCCCGAGCGCGGGGCAGGGACCGGCACCCTCGTAGAGCCGACGCCGCAGGTGTCGCACGGCGACGGCGACCACGAGCGCTACGCCCATTACGTCCAGAAGGACAAGATCATGGAGAGCGCGCTCTCCGGATCGCCCGTGGTCGCCCTGTGCGGCAAGGTCTGGGTCCCCGGCCGCGACCCGAAGAAGTACCCGGTCTGTCCCATGTGCAAGGAAATCTTCGAGGGCATGGGCACCGGTGACGACAAGGGCAAGGGCGGCGACAAGAAGTCCTGACGCCGGACGGGCGGCTGCGGACCTCTGGCTGTCCCGCCGTTGCCTCCCCCAGCTACCGCTGGGAGGTGCCCCCAGCGGGGGGAGCGCCCTGCGGGCGCGTCCTCAAACGCCGGACGGGCTGGATGTGCTGGCTACGGTCCGCGCAATTCAGCCCGTCCGGCGTTTGAGGACAACGCGGCGGAGCCGTGTTGCGGGGTCCGGGGCGGAGCCCCGGTTTCGGGAAGGGGCGGGGCTGGGGAACAAGCCCGCCGCAGGCGCGAACCGGCCCGTGGCCGGTATTCGAGAGGCCGGGCCGGGGGAGAAGATCCCCCATGAGCGACCACGACCTCATCCCCCTGCCCCTCCGCGTCAGCGGAAGCCGCGTCAGCGGAACCGGCGGAAACACAGACACCCCAGACACCCCCAACACCCTCGACCCCGACACCACGATCGACGCCGCCCCCGGCACCCACCGCGTAGCGCACTGGCTGCGCACCATCACCGCCCTCCCCCTCCCCCCGTACGCCGGCCACGGCAACCGCATCGCACTCCGCACGGGCCCCGTCGGCCGGAACGGGAACGACGAGGCGTACCGCCTCTCCGTCCAGACCGGCCTCGTCGCCATCGAAGGCGCCACGGAAGCGGGCCTCTTCTGGGGCGCGCAGACGCTCCGTCAACTGCTGGGCCCGGCCGCCTTCCGCCGGGCGTCCGGCGCGGAGCGCACCTGGCGTCTCCCCGCCGTCGTCGTCGAGGACGAACCCCGCTTCGCCTGGCGCGGCCTCCTCCTCGACGTGGCACGGCACTTCATGCCCAAGGACGGCGTGCTGCGGTACATCGACCTGCTCGCCGCCCACAAGCTCAACGTCCTCCACCTGCATCTGACGGACGACCAGGGCTGGCGGCTGGAGATCCGCGCCTTCCCCCGGCTCACCGAGGTCGGCGCCTGGCGCGCCCGTACCAAGCTCGGGCACCGGAACTCGCCGCTGTGGGACGAGCGGCCGCACGGCGGCTACTACACGCAGGACGACATCCGCGAGATCGTCGCGTACGCCGCCGAGCGTCACATCACCGTCGTGCCGGAGATCGACATACCCGGGCACTCGCAGGCCGCCATCGCCGCCTACCCCGAACTGGGCAACACCGATGTCATCGACACCGCCTCCCTCACGGTCTGGGACACCTGGGGCATCAACCCGAACGTACTCGCCCCTACTGACAACACCCTCGCTTTCTACGAGCAGGTGCTGACCGAGGTCCTCGACCTCTTCCCCTCGACGTACGTCCACCTCGGCGGCGACGAGTGCCCCAAGGACCAGTGGCGCGCCTCGCCGGCCGCCCGTGCGCGGATCGCCGCCGAGGGGCTCGGTGACGAGGACGGGCTGCAGAGCTGGTTCATCCGCCACTTCGACCGCTGGCTCACCGCGCGCGGCCGACGGCTCGTCGGCTGGGACGAGATCCTCGAAGGCGGGCTGGCGGAGGGCGCCACCGTCTCGTCCTGGCGCGGCTACGCGGGCGGTATCGCCGCGGCGCGGGCCGGACACGACGTCATCATGTGCCCGGAGCAACAGGTCTACCTCGACCACCGGCAGGCCGCCGGGACCGACGAGCCCGTACCGATCGGGTACGTCCGCACGCTGGAGGACGTCCACCGCTTCGAGCCCGTCCCGCCGGAGCTCACCGGCGCCGAGGCCGCCCGCGTCATCGGCACGCAGGCCAACATCTGGACCGAGGTGACGGAGAACCAGCAGCGCGTCGACTACCAGGTGTTCCCCCGGCTCGCCGCCTTCGCCGAGGTCGCCTGGTCGCACCTGCCCGCCCCCGCGGACCGCGACCACGCCGCCTTCGAACGCCGAATGACCGCCCACTACGCCCGGCTTGACGCCCTCGGCGTCGACTACCGGCCACCCACTGGCCCACGCCCCTGGCAGCGCCGGCCCGGCATCCTCGGACGCCCGATCGAGGGTGCGCCCCCGATCGTGTGAGCCGCGGCGAAGCTTCCCGCCCCCGCGTCGGGTCCCTGGCACGGTGGTCCTTCCACACAGGCCGCAAGCCGCACAAGGGCCAGTAAATAATGGCAATCCGCACACACTGGCGACAGAGCGGAAAAACGGACCATTCGCTGGGCCGAGGACGGACCGGCGGTTCGCGGACCCTCGCGACGGCGGACGCGGAAGATGTGCCAGAGTTGCCACGTCCGGGCCGACAGCACGTACCGTACGGCGGGATCAGGCGGGATCAGACGTGAAGCAGTCGGGACCACCGGGGAAGGGGCCACTGGGTTGACCACGCACGCACCGCGGGCGGCGCACACCGTGACGTTGCCGGGCTCGCTGGACGAGGCCGTGGCGGCGCTGACCGCCATGCCCGCCGCCGTGCCCGTCGCGGGCGGCACCGATCTGATGGCAGCCGTCAACTCCGGGCTGCTGCGGCCCGCCGGTCTCGTCGGCCTGGGCCGCATCAGCGAGATCCGCGGCTGGCAGTACCAGGACGGCCACGCCCTGCTCGGCGCCGGACTCACCCACGCCCGGATGGGCAGGCCCGACTTCGCCGCGCTCATCCCGGCGCTCGCCACCGCCGCGCGCGCCGCCGGCCCGCCGCAGATCCGCAACGCGGGCACCCTCGGCGGCAACATCGCCTCCGCCGCCCCGACCGGCGACGCCCTCCCCGTGCTCGCCGCCCTCGAGGCCACCCTGGTCATCGCGGGTCCCGGCGGCGGACGGCGCGAGATCCCGATAGGGCATCTGCTGACCGGCTTCGACATGCTCCGGCCCGGCGAGCTCATCGGCTACGTGCGCGTGCCCCTGCTGCACGCCCCGCAGACCTTCCTCAAGGCCACCGGCCGTACGGGACCGGGCCGCGCCGTTGCGTCCGTGGCCGTCGTCCTCGACCCCGCCCGGCGCAACGTGCGCTGCGCCGTGGGCGCCGTCGCGCCCATGCCGCTGCGCCCGCTCGACGCCGAGCGCTGGGTGGCCTCGCTCATCGACTGGGACGGTGAGCGCACGCTGGCGCCCGAGGCGTGCGCCGCCTTCGGCGACTACGTCGCCGCCGCCTGCATCCCCGACCCCGCGCCGACGCCCGACGGCGGCGAACCGGGCACCCTGCCGCCCGCCGCGCTCCATCTGCGGCGTACGGTGGCGACTCTGGCCCGCCGAGCTCTGGGGAGGGCACTCGCGTGAGTGACGAACAGCAGCGACACGACCGAGCCGCCGGACAGGGCGGCTGGCAGCCGATCCCGCGCGCGGAGTACGACGCGGACGGCACCACGTTCCTGCAACTGCCGCCCGAACTCCTCGCCCACCCGGGCGCCGCGGCGTCCGGCACCGGCACCTGGGACCCCCTGGCCGCCACCGGCGCGGGCGGCTACGTCCCGCCGACCGGCGAGCAGTGGCAGCAGCAGCCGAGCGCCCCGGCTCCGGCCCCGGTCCAGAACTGGGGCACGCACCCCACGGCATCGCACACCACGGCGCCCTACGAGCACACTCCCGCGGGCCGCGGCCCCGATCCGCACGCGACCGCGGAATGGGCGATGCCGTTCGCCTCGGACACCGCGGACCACGCGAGCCAGGGTCAGGGGCAAGCCCAGGCCCAGGGGCAGAGCCATGGCCACTGGACGGTCCCGGCCGCCGGGGACGACCCGGTGGACGAGTCCGGCGAGTACGTCCTGCACGGCCGCACCGAACCGCAGGGCGCGGCCGCGCACGACCACGCGGGCACGCCCCCGCAGACCGCCGACGCGCACCAGCAGGCGGACGCGTCGTTCGCCGTACGCGGTGGCGTCGCCCCGCACCCCGGCCCGCACGCCCCGGCCGTCGGCACCGTCGGCCAGGCGGGCGCGCCGGACGCGGCGGGCGAACACGTCGCCCACGGCCACCCGGGCACGCCCGCCGGCGTGCCCGCTGCCGTGCCTCCCGCCGTGCCCGCCCCGGGCACCGGCGCGCATCAGCCGGCGGGCGACTCGGGCCAGTTCGCGATCCCGGCGGGCGCCGTCACGTACGCCGGTCAGCACGCCGTGGCCGGGCACGGGACCGACGGGCACCGGCCGGTGGACGCGTCGGGCGAGTACGCCGTACGCGACGGCCTGCACGGGGCCGCGGACCCGCACTCCACGGCGCAGTGGCCCGTACCGGCCGCCGCTCCGCACGGCCACACCGTCGCTCCCGCTCCGCAGGCCGCCGCCGTCGACGGCCCGGCGGACGATTCCGGCGCCTACGCCGTACCCGGCGCCGCGGCCCCGCAGACACCCGTCCCGCAGGCTCCCGCCCCCCAGTGGCCCTCCCCTGGGGGCGGCGACACCTGGGAGCAGCCCGCCGCCAGTGCGGCCGGTTCGACCGGCCAGTGGTCGGTTCCGGTTGTGCCCGGAGAACCTGCCGACGAATCCGGGGAGTACGCGCTCAGCAGCTTTGCCGCGGGCGCGGGTCCGGCCCCCGCCGCTGATTCCACTTCGTCCCCCGGCGGTTCCCCGCAGGAGGATGCTTCCTTCGCGTCCGTCCCGTCCCGCCCGTTCGGCGACGCACCGCACGCCACCGGGGTCACCGGTACGGGCGATCATCCGACCGGCGCGTGGACGCCGCCCGCGGAGCCCGCCGCCGCTCCGGTGCCCGAGACGCCCATGCCGGAGGCGCCGGTCGCCGGGATGCCGGTTGCCGAGACTCCGGTTCCTGAGACTCTGGTTCCCGAGGTCCCGGTTTCCGGGGTGCCCGCCGCCGAGGCGCCCGTGCCGAGCGAGGCCGGAACCGACGCCCCCACACCGGCAGTCGCCGCCGCGGAACCGCCGTCCCCCGAGCCGGAAGCCCCCCAGGACGCCGACCCGCAGCAGGCCGAACCCGCCCCCGTCGACCCGCCCGCCCATGCCGACCCCGTCCATCCCGGTCCCGCCCCCGTCGACGCCACTCACACCGAGCACCCCTGTGCCTCGTACGTCCTCCGCGTCAACGGCACCGACCGCCCCGTGACCGACGCCTGGATCGGGGAGTCCCTGCTCTACGTCCTGCGCGAGCGCCTCGGGCTCGCCGGGGCCAAGGACGGCTGCTCGCAGGGCGAGTGCGGCGCCTGCTCCGTACAGGTCGACGGGCGGCTCGTCGCCTCCTGCCTCGTCCCCGCCGCGACCGCCGCGGGCGCCGAGGTGCGCACGGTCGAGGGCCTCGCCGCCGACGGCCGTCCCTCGGACGTCCAGCGGGCGCTCGCCGAGTGCGGAGCCGTGCAGTGCGGATTCTGCGTGCCCGGAATGGCCATGACCATGCACGACCTGCTCGAGGGCAACCACGCCCCGACCGAGCTGGAGACCCGCCAGGCCATCTGCGGCAACCTCTGCCGCTGCTCCGGCTACCGGGGCGTGCTGGACGCGGTCCGCCAGGTCGCCGACGAGCGCGCGGCGGCGGCCGCGGCACAGGAAGAGGCGCAGCCCGAGGCGGAACAGGCGCGCATCCCGCACCAGGCGGGCCCGCACGGCAGCGGAAAGGCAACGGCATGACGGGAACGGGCGGCATGGGCGGAATGACGGGAACGGCCGGCACGGCTGAGGCATCCGTCGCCCCCCTGCTGGGCGGCGCCGCCGAGCAGCCCCCGCACGGCCTCGGCGTCTCCCTGCCCGCCGCCGACGCGGACGCCAAGACCCAGGGCACCTACCCGTACGCCGCCGACCTGTGGGCGGAGGGCCTGCTGTGGGCGGCCGTACTGCGCTCGCCGCACCCGCACGCCCGCATCCTCTCGATCGACACCGCCGAGGCCGCCCGCATGCCGGGCGTACGGGCCGTCGTCACCCACGCCGACGTGCCCGGCGACGCCGCCCACGGCCGCCGCGTCGCCGACCGCCCCGTCTTCGCCTCCGACATCGTCCGCCACCACGGCGAGCCGATCGCCGCCGTCGCCGCCGACCACCCGGACACCGCCCGGCTCGCCGCGGCCGCCATCGCCGTCGAGTACGAGCTCCTGGAGCCCGTCACTGACCCCGAGCAGGCGTTCTCCGCCGAGCCCCTGCACCCCGACGGCAACCTGATCCGCCATATCCCGCTCCGCTTCGGCGACCCCGAGGCGACCGGCGACGTCATCGTCGAGGGCCTCTACCGCATCGGACGCCAGGACCCCGCCCCCATCGGCGCCGAGGCCGGGCTCGCCGTGCCGCGCCCCGACGGCGGCGTCGAGATCTACACCGCCTCCACCGACCCGCACGCCGACCGCGACCTCGCCGCCGCCTGCTTCGGCCTGGAGCCCGAGCGCGTCAAGGTCGTCGTCACCGGCGTCCCCGGCGCCATGGGCGACCGCGAGGACCCCGGCACCCAGCTGCCCCTCGGGCTGCTCGCCCTGCGCACCGGACACCCCGTCAAGCTCGCCGCCACCCGCGAGGAGTCCTTCCTCAGCCACCCGCACCGCCACCCGACGCTGCTCCGCTACCGCCACCACGCGGACGCCGACGGCAAGTTGGTGAAGGTCGAGGCACAGATCCTGCTGGACGCCGGCGCCTACGCCGACTCCTCCGCCGAGGCGCTCGCCGCCGCCGTCGCCTTCGCCTGCGGCCCCTATGTCGTCCCGCACGCCTTCGTCGAGGGCTGGGCCGTGCGCACCAACAACCCCCCGTCCGGCCACGTCCGCGGCGAGGGCGCCATGCAGGTGTGCGCCGCGTACGAGGGCCAGATGGACAAGCTCGCCGCCCGGCTCGGCCTCGACCCCGCCGAGCTGCGCCTGCGCAACGTCATGGCCACCGGCGACCTGCTGCCCACCGGCCAGACCGTGACCTGCCCGGCCCCCGTCGCCGAACTCCTGCGCTCCGTACGCGACTTCCCGCTGCCCGCCCTCCCCGTGGACGACCCCGAGGAGGAGTGGCTGCTGCCCGGCGGACCGGACGGCGCCGGCGAGCCGGGCGCGGTGCGCCGCGGCGTCGGCTACGGCCTCGGCATGGTCCACATGCTCGGCGCGGAGGGCGCCGACGAGGTGTCCACCGCCACCGTCAAGGTCACCGGCTCGGTCGCCACCGTCATCTGCGCCGCCGTCGAGACCGGACAGGGCTTCGCCACCCTCGCCCGCCAGATCGTCCAGGAGATCCTCGGCCTCGACGAGGTGTACGTCGCCCCCGTCGACACCGACCAGCCGCCCTCCGGCCCCGGCGCCCACAGCCGCCACACCTGGGTCTCCGGCGGCGCGGTCGAGCGGGCCGCCCGCATGGTCCGCACCCAGCTGCTCCAGCCGCTGGCCGCCCAGTTCGGCATGTCCACCGAGCTGCTGACGATCGCCGACGGCAAGATCACCTCGTACGACGGCGTGCTGAGCACCACCGTCGCCGAGGCCCTCGACGGCAAGGAACTCTGGGCCACCGCCCAGTGCCGCCCCCACCCCACCGAGCCCCTGGACGACACCGGCCAGGGCGACGCCTTCGTCGGCATGGCCTTCTGCGCCGTGCGCGCGGTCGTCGACGTCGACATCGAACTGGGCTCGGTGCGCGTCGTGGAGATGGCCGTGGCCCAGGACGTGGGCCGGGTGCTCAACCCCCGCCAGGCCCACGCCCGGATCGAGGCGGGCATCACCCAGGGCGTCGGCGTGGCCCTCACGGAGAACCTCCGCACCACCGGCGGCCTCGTCCGCCGCCCCGACCTCACCGGCTACGCCCTGCCGACCTCGCTGGACACCCCCGACATCCGCATCGTGAAGCTCGTCGAGGAACGCGACGTCGTCGCCCCCTTCGGCGCCAAGGCGATCAGCGCGGTACCGGTCGTCACCGCCCCGGCCGCGGTGGCCGCCGCCGTACGCGCCGCGACGGGCCGCCCGGTGAACCGCCTCCCGATCCGCCCGCAGGCCGCGGTGGGTGCGGGAGCCGTCTGAGTACCCGTACTCATGTGCGCTGTCGGTGACCGACCGTATGGTGTGTGCAGACTGAAGTGATGGCTGACACCGGACGGTTGGGGGGAAAGGCAGTGAGGCGCGCGTGAGTACGGACTCTCCCTCTCCCGGGGGCCCCGGGAGCGGCCTCTACGCCGAGCTCGCCTCCCTCAAGACCTTCAAGGGCCGCGTCGACGAACTCCTCACCACCCTCGGCGACTCCGACGCCGCACCCACGCGCATCGCCGACGACCGCCTGGACGCGGCGAACCTGGGCACCGGCTTCCGCGCCGTGGACGCGTTCTACGGTGTCTACAAGAACGTCCACGACGACCTCGTCACCCTCTCCCGCCTTCTCAACGACCAGATCGAGGCCCTGAGCCTGGCCGTACTGGAAGCACGCAGCGGCTACGCCGACACGGACGCCGACCAGCGCGACCGCATGTGGGCCGTCCAGGACGAGCTCAAGCGCCGGCGTGACGCCGCCCGCGACGCGCACGGCGGCGGCGCGAAGACGGCGATGTGAGGAGGGTATTGACCGATCATGGCCGACTTCACCCCCGAGGACTTCCATACCATCCCGCACGAGCAGCTCCAGGCGATGGTCGAGCACGCGGACGTGCACCGCGTCACGGTGCACGCCATCAAGCTCCAGGGCGCCGCCAACGCGATCACACGCCTCGCGGACGACCTCAAGAAGCACATGGACCACGTCCATTGGCAGGGCGAGGGCGGCGAGGCGTTCCGCACCTGGGGCTCCGACATGGCCAACGCCACCCATCGCCTGAGCCTGTACGCGGGCAACGCGGGCACCTGGATCAACTACGCGGCGACGACGCTGGGCAGCGCGACACGCATGCCGAAGGTCTCGCCGGAGGCGAAGGCGGTCGTGGGGGCCCTTCATGCAGCACCATCCGCAGGTGAAGGGCAAGGTTCCGTCCCCGATGGAGACGGACACCGGCTTCATCGCCAACCCGGCCGCCGGCCCGACCCAGTTCGAGGCCTACCAGGCCCAGCAGCGGCTGGACTCCGACCACGCGGCGGCGGCCGAGCTGATGAAGGCGCTGTCGGAGCAGTATCACGAGTCGGGTGTGCAGATCTCTCGGGCCGAGAGGCCTCGGTTTCCGGTGATGCCGGATGTGGTGATGCCGAACCGGGCAGATCACGTCAGCGGTTCCGAATACCTTCAGCCCGCTGGTGCGGACAGTGCACAGGGCCAGACCGGTTACGGGGCAGCAACTGGGCAGTCGGCGGGCCCTGCGACATCTACTAACCAAACGCCGGGCCACGAGGGTGTAGCCCGACCTCCGGCGAGCTCCCATACGAGTGGGCGCGTGGTCCCCCGTCCTCCGGAACACCCCGCGCATACCGAGATCGACAGCATTCCTTCGGCGCCGACCGCCCCGACCGCGCCGTCTGGGACCGTGCCAGGGCACGAGCCTGGTAACGGGCCTACGGACAGCGCCGGACCACATTCACGCATTGCCGTCCCGTTTTTGCCCCGTCCCGGTGTGCCGGAGATCGGTAATCACCTCCCAACGACTCGCCCGACCATGCCTGGTGGGCAGGGAACGGTGAACGGGCGGCCTGTACCGCGTATCTCCGATCCCGGTGTTGTCGGTGGGCGCCCTCTCCCTGCCCCTTCGGGGCGCCCAACAGACCCGACCTCGCGCGGCACGGTCATCGGTACGGAGCCGGGTCATGGAATAGGGCGCCCTTCTGGGCCCTACGGCCCCGGTTCTATCGGGGGCGTAGGCGGAGTAGGCCCGGGAGGGCAGCCCTCCGGCGCTCGAGGGCGAGGTTTCGCATCAGAGCCCGGTGGCGTTGTGGGTGGACGTCCGGGTAACCGTCCCGGAGTACCCGCGGGCGGGGCCTTCACACCAGGTGGCACCGGCCTGCCTCGTGGCGGCGACGTGGCCCCCATGCATGGGACGCCCAACGCTGCTCCTCAGCGGCGGCGCGGAGGCCAGCGCCCTGACTATCTCGTCGAGGACGAGGAGACCTGGCGTCAGGGAGGGCGCCGTGTGGTTCCGCCGGTCATCGAGTGATTTCAGCGTGCGGTCAGTTTCAAGGGGAATGGGCATGTGGGCCATGGAGAGACGAGAGCGCACCATGCTGGGAGCAGCGAGCTGGGCGCTCGGCTGCCTGCTGGTCGGCGTAGCGGCCGTACCAGCACAGGCGGAGTCCGTTCGCTCGCAGCAGTGGCACCTCGATGCCATGCACGCTGATGAGATGTGGGAGACAAGTACCGGTAAAGGCATCACTGTTGCGGTGATCGACACCGGCATTGATGCCACATTGCCGGATCTCCAGGGCCAGGTACTCGATGGCAAGGATTTCTCGAACCAGCCTGGTGACGCACACACCGATACTGCCAATCACGGCACCCAAATGGCCGCACTGATCGCCGGAACAGGCAAGCGCTCGAAGGAAAACGGGTCCTTTGGCCTTGCCCCCGGGGCCAAAATCCTGCCGCTACGGGTCACCAACGGTACAGAGGCGAAGAACCAGGCTGAGGGCTCCCGGAACTTCTCCGCAACCGTGAGCGCAGCCATCCGCTACGCGGCCGATACCGATGCGAAAATCCTCAACATCTCTATGGCTGACGAGGGGGACGGTGCACAGCTCGAGGAGGCTGTGCAGTACGCGTTGGCCAAGGGGAAACTGATCTTTGCTGGCGTGGGCAACAAGGGCGACAAGAGCAACGTGGTCCAGTATCCGGCAGCAACCCCAGGAGTCCTGGGCGTAGCGGCCATCGACAGAAACGGTACGGCGACCAAGGAGTCCGAGCGCGGACCGCAGGTCGACTTCGCCGCTCCAGGCGAGGACATCGTTTCCGCGTGCACAGGCGGCACCGAGCTCTGCAAGAGCCACGGCACAAGTGACGCCACCGCACTCGCCTCCGCCTCCGCCGCCCTCATCTGGTCCGCCCACCCCACCTGGACCGCCAACCAAGTCACCCGCGTCCTCATCAACACCGCCGGCGGCTCGGACGGCAACACGAAGCGCAGCGACTACGTCGGCTACGGCGCCGTACGCCCCCGTGTCGCACTCAAGGACCCCGGCGACCCGGGCCCGGCCGGCGTGAGCCCGCTCCCTGGTATCTCTTCCTCACCCACGCCGGAGTCCAAGGCCGTTGCCGGAAGGGTGCAGAAGCAGGCCGCCGACTCCAAGAGCGAGGACGGCGGCTCCAACAGCACATGGATCGCCTGGGGAATCGGCGCCGCCGTCGTACTCGGCGCAGCCGTCACCGTCCCGATCCTGATCGCCCGCCGTCGCGGGGTCTGAACGACCAACCCACCACTTTCACCCTGCCCGTCCCACAGAGGGAGCCCTGACGATGACCGATGCCCGAATACAGCTCGCCTCCGCGGGAGGCGACAGCGGCACGCACAAGGCGAGCCAAAAGCCCTGGACCGATGCCGGAGGTGTCGCGGGCGAACTGCACGAGGACACGAGGTCCGCTCTCACAGACCTCGAGCACGCCCACGACGGCATCAAGTCGGGAACGGCGGGCTTCGCGAGCGCGTCGGCACTGAGCGGAATACTCGGCGGGTGGGGAGAGCGCCTCGGCGCTGTGCGAGATGCGTGCAAGGGGCTTGACGGGGACTTGAAGACGGCAGGGAAGCTGTTCGGCGAGAACGACGTCAAGGTGCGGGAGTCATTCGACGCGACCAAGTCGAAGATCGATGCCTACAGCCAGCCGAAGCAGGGGCACTGATCCACGATGGTCACGATCGACGAATTGACCAAACTGGACAGGTCCAAGTTCACGAAGGCCGCTGACGCGTGGTCCAAGGTGAGTAACCGCGCCAGCGTGGCGATGGGCCGGGTGGAGAACCAGATGCTGGTCACGCTGCGTGGCACTCAGAAAGGCAAAGCCGCAGATGAGGCCCTGAAGGGACTCGCCCAGCTGAGCAAGAACTACCAGTACATACACGCTGAGTGCGGTCTGATACGAACAGCCCTGAGCGGCTTGGCCGAAGAGTTGGAAGGCCCGCAGAACAAGCTCAAGCAGGCCATCAAGGACGCCGCGGACCTGAAGTTCACGGTCAACCCGGACGGTTCGGTCAAGTACCCGACGAGCGAAGCGACGAAGGTCCCGTTCCTCCAGCAGCCGGCCCGCTCCGGTGGCCTCCCTCTGATGACCAAGTCGAACCCCAACCAGGCGAAGGCACAGGACATCGCCGACCGCATCGCGACGGCACTCCAAGAGGCGAACGACATAGACGGCCGTTACGCGAAGGCTCTCAAGAAGCTCAACACGAACGGCAAGCTCGATCAGACCGACTTTACCGATGTCGCCCAGGACCTGAAGGACGTCCAGTCCGCGGCGCGGAAGTACTCCTCAGAGCTGGAGGGCCGCAAGGGGAAGTCGCCCAAGGAGAACGCCGAATGGTGGAAGAAGCTCTCCCAGGAGAAGCGGGCCAATCTGCTGGCGTCGTTTCCCGACCAGATCGGTGGTCTCGACGGCCTTCCGGCTGTGGTGCGTGACCGGGCCAACCGTGACTACCTTCCTATGCTCATGGGGAAGCTGGACGGCCAGGGTGACGAAGAGTCGAAAACCATGCTCAAGGGGCTGCGGGGGATCGATGAGAAGCTCAGGAAGGGTAGCGTGCCCCCCATGTTCCTCCTGGGAATCGGCGATCAAGGGAATGGGCGTGCCGTCGTGTCGTACGGGAACCCCGATACCTCGAGGAATGTCTCGGTCTATGTCCCAGGGCTTGGCACCAAACTGAATGGTGACTTCGCAGACGGAGGTCTCAACCGCGCCTTTTACACGGTGGATGGGGCTCGGGTGTACGACAAGTCCACCGCGTCGATCGTCTGGCTCGGTTACGACGCTCCACAGAGCATGGATGTGATGGACAAGAAGCGCGCGGAAGCAGGGGCCCCGGCGTACCAGAGTTTTCTGCAAGGGGTTCGTGCCGCGAACGAGAACCCTAACGCACACGTAACTGCGATCGGGCACTCGTATGGTTCCCTGACTTTGGGAAGGGCTACCCAGAGGTCCGGCGGGCTCCCGGTCGATGACATCGTTCTGGTCGGAAGCCCTGGCACCGGAGTGGAAAAGGCAGAAGACCTCGGTGTGGGGAAGGATCATGTTTATGTGGGCGCGGCACAGAATGATTTGGTGACATGGGCCCCATCGAAAGGGACTGTGAACGAAGTTGCTGCGGGTGGGATTGTTCCGACGGTCGGCCGATATCTCGCAGATAAAGTCCTAGGCCGAGACGATCACCATCTGTGGTTCGGACGTGATCCCGCGAGCAAGGGGTTCGGGGCGCACCGATTCAAGGTCGACGACGGTCCGATTCCTGTGCTCGACGGAGATGGGGTTACCCCGGCACACTCGAATTATTTCAACCCTCACAAAGACAAGCAGTCGGCGGACAACATTGCCGCTGTGGTTGCCGGGCGTCCCGACCTAGTTGTTTCGGAGAAGCGGCGATGAAATTCCGGATCGTTGGCTGGATGGCTATCGCCCTGGTTCTGTCGGGCTGTGGTGCTGTAGGGCGCTCGGGTGGCGCCTCGAAGGAGGAGTCCAAAATTAATATGCAGCAAGGTGCGGAGCGTGCTGATCTGATTCTTGACCAGACGTTTTCCTCCATTGCCCCAACGGTGCAGTGGACGCACGGGGAATCTGATGACGTGTCCTGTGGTGCTCCAGATAAGGATGCCGTAGCCAAGGGAACTGTTACGCGCAGGCGCGTGGTGATGACGATCATCTCCTCGGAGCGGCGTGGTAACTTCCTTGGCGTAGTCGAGCGCAATTGGCGGAAGAGTGGGTTCGCCATTACGGGCACCAGGGCGCACAAGGATAACCCTGCAATTTTTGCGACCGCACCGGGTGACTTCCAGGTCAGTCTGATATTCGGCGACAAGGGTCAGGCGTTTTTCGAAGCCAGCACTCCATGTCTGAACAAGTCTGAAGTTGCTCCCCCGAAGAGCGAAACAAATGGCCAAAACTATGCTGGCTCCGATGTCCCGTACCCGGATCAGCGGTCGGACTTCTGGTCGGTGGGGGCTCCTGTGCCGTCCTCGAATCCGTCGAAGTGAGGTCGCTGACCAGGAACAGGTCTATCCTCATTTTGTGGTCAGGTTCCACATCGCGGTTTCATGGAACTGGCTCGGGCTGAAGTCGAATGCCAGCGTTGAGATCTCTTTCTCGGTGCTGAACGCGAACTCGCAAGAGGCGGACTTGCCGGGCCGTAGCTTTTGAGGGCAGGTCGGCAGGAGGGGGTCCTTGACCCTGTTGCCGATGAAGCCGCCGTCGGTGCCCCAGCTGCGGCCTTCGCTCAGGTTCAGGGTGAGGTCGCTTCCGTTGGTTATGGTGACCGCGACCCTGTAGGCGTGCGTGCCCGGTGAGTAGCCGGTCGTCTTGGCGCTCGGAGTGAATGGGTGAACGGGCCCGGCCGATACGTTGACGCCGTCCGAGTAGGCGACGGAACCGGTCCGTACCGGCTCGTAACTGCCGCTCGATCCGTTCAGGAAATCGGCCTTCAGGTCGGTGTGGTGGCGGATGCAGCTGCCGTCCGTCCTGAGAACCACGTCATCGGAGTACCAGTCGGGGGCGACCGTGATGGTGATGCCGTCCGGGTCGGCGGTCTTGATGCCGGGCAGCCCCTTGCCAGGGCCGGAATCACGAGCTGCCACGTCGCGTACCTTCCAGCCGCGGTTCTCCCAGGAGGCTCGGAGCTCCTTCAACTGCGTCAGGTAGGCGTCTCGATCAGGGAACGAGAGATTCCATTCGTAGGTGGGCCGGTCGCTGCTCACGCCAACGTCGTCGCCGAGGCCGTCCCCACACGATTCGCTGTTAGCGTCTCCGACATAGGGATCTCCCACTCTGGGCCCCAGACGTCCCACTTCCCGCTTGCCGGCCTGACGTGTCTGGGTGTCCCGCTCGCGGTATTCACCGGCGGTGTGTACAGGTCCGCCTTCCAGGTTCTCAATAAATTCGGGAATGGAGACGGTTACCCAACCGATCAAAGAGATCAAAAGTAGACCGATGATCCGGCGGAACCCGATGACGGGGCCACTCACTGTCTCGCTCGCGGTGGATTCTGTCGTTGGCGGTGTCGTCTCCATGCGGAGAATTCCAGCCGATGTGTTCCCGTGACAGCAGGGGGCTACTGCTCAAGTGTGTGAGTAGTTGTACTCACTTGGCGATCTCGCCTACCGCCACCCACGCTGCGAGGAGCAACAGCACGGCGGCGACCCAAGCCAGATATGCCCTGTTCCGGCGGGAGCAGAGGCCCCAGGTGCCGAGGGCGATGGCGATCGGGACGGTGAGCTCCGGGATGAGGCCGACGGATTGTTGGGCTCCTACGGAGCAGATCGTCCGGGTGTCGCCCTGGTTGCAGTTGTCGCTCGCCATGACCGAGAGCGGGAGTATGAGGAAGGTGTAGGCCGCGAAGAGCCATAGGGTGACGCCGCCGACGATTTTGAGGGCAATGCTCGCGGGGTCGTTGTACTGTCCGGTTCGCGGTGGCTGGGTGTCAGGCATCGAGGTCATGCCCGTGACGGTAGGCAGGTCGTCGACGGCACACCATCCGTAGGGGTACCTACGTTCCACTCAGCCGGTGCTTATTCGGTCCTCGGCGAGGGCGTGATGGTGGGGGTTCTTGCTGTCCCGTATGGGGATGAGCCCGTAAGCGGCGACAGGCCTCGGCGCCCACTTGACGCACATCCCGCTCTCGCCGCTGCTGTAGCTCGACTTGGACCGTTCCGCGCTGGACGGGCCGAACGCGTTGCTCATCCGGGGAGTGCCTCCAGCGTCCTGCAGATCTCGTCCAAGGACTTCTCCGGCGAGAGGGCGTCAGCGCGAAGCCGGTCGGAGCCGTCATCGGCCGTGACCACGCTTTCCTCTGAGTCGATCACGCGCCCCACACCCAACGTCTCGGTGTAGAGGTTCGCCGGTGCGTCATCGAACTGGAGCAACGTGAAGGATTGATCCGCTGCAGGCGCCCCCGTGTCGAACGGCAGCACCTGAATGGTGACGTGGGGCAAGGCCGCCGTTTCCGCCAGATGTGTCAGCTGCTCGCGCATGACTTGCGGGCCGCCGACCATGCGCCGCAGGCACGACTCGTCAAGGACGGTCCACAGATGTGCTGGGCGGTCTCGGTCCAGTACCTCCCGACGCTGCAATCGGCCTTCCACCTTTTCGGCCGTGGTCTCCGGGGCATCGAGTGGGCACGCCCCGCGAAAGAGCGCACGCGCGTATCTCTCGGTTTGCAGAATCCCCGTCACGAGATAGGAGCTGAAATCGAAGATGTGGGTGGCGCTCGTCTCCAGGTCGAGGTAGGGGGGCGAACCACTCGGGGTGGCGGCCTCGGCGGGATGCTCGTTCCCATAGGCGCGTGAACGTGCCGGGAGTGCCGAAGACTTCGTCGCAGTGTTCGGCGAACCTCGGGTTTCCGATGCGGTCCCCCTTCTCCAGCATGGCCACGTACGACTGTCCGTACTGCAAGCCTGCGCCCAGCTCTCGCTGGCTCATGCCGCGTTGCAGGCGCCACTCCCGCACCTCGTCACCGTAAGGTGATCCCGAACTTTTGAACGATCCAGCCAAGGCTCAACGCCCCCTTGATAACGGGTGAGTTGTGATGCCGACAACTCTGTCGCTCGGGCCGCTCGCAGGCAACTCTGGTTGTCCAACAAGGAGGTTCGAACCCGATGACAGTGATGACCTATCGCCCCGGCGGGGTGCGGCTCCGCCCGCCTGGCGGCGGAAGTACATGGTGGGCTCGCGCGGACGTGCTGCGGCTTGCTCGTTCCGGTGAGCTGGAGCAGGTTCGTGGGGAGTGGGTCCTGTGCTGATTCCGCTCCCGAAGCCCCCGGCGTTGATTCCTCTGCCGCATACGGGTGGGCCGCCCGCCGTGTCCGGGAAGAAGTGGGAGCCCCCTTGTTCCCGGTGCGTGGAGCTGGTCGCCGCCCTTCAGCTCGCCTGGCGGCACAGTGATGGCGATGAGGGCGCTGATATCCGGCGGGGGATCGTCGCCCATTTCGACGCGGCGCATGCTGCGTAGCACGGCCGGGGCCGGGTGTTCGTCGAGAACACCCGGCCCCGGCCGTATGTGCGGATCCTCCGGTCAGTGATCAGCGGTCAACGTTGGCGCACGTGTTTCCGGTGGTGGGGTTCACCAGACCGACGATGTCGATGCTGTTGCCACAGAGGTTGATCGGAAGATGGATCGGGACCTGGATGACGTTGCCACTGACGATGCCGGGAGAGCCCACGGCTGCCCCGTGGGCGTCGGCGTCGGCTGCGGCGGTGCCGGCAGTGGCGAATACACCGGCTGCGGCGAGGATGACGGCGGCAATGAACTTTTTGCGCATGGTTGCTCCCTCTGAGTGATGGCCTCCTGATGTTGCATCCCATCGCATTCCGTGAGTGGTATGGCGAATTGCGGCCGTTCGAGGGCGTGTCGCCCGGCTCCGAACGGCCCCGCTTCGCCGTGGTGCACGCCTCACCGCCCCACTACCGCAACCGGCGCGGCGTGGCACTCTGGAGGTCATGGAAGAACAGTCCTGGCGCCCCCATGCCCTCCCCGGCGAGCCGTACTACACGACGGACACGTGCAGTGGGTGCGGTTCGGTGGTGCAGGGGATCCACGGGCGGTGGACGTGTCCCAACTGCGGTGCGTGCAGCCCTTATCAAGAGCCGCCCGAAGGGTGGGCCACGGAGATCACGGCGGAGGAGCTGGCCACGAACACGGTGGCGTACGACGACGTGCCGCCGCCCCGTCAGCCCTCGTAGCCCTGCGTCTGCGTCATCCAGAGCAGGAGGCCGCCCGTCGTGAGTGTGACGAGGGGGCCGAGGGCGAGGCCGACGAGCCAGGACCGTACGGGCGCCAGGAGGGGCGGGCATCGGGCCGGATACTCGCTCCGCGCGTGCGCGGATAGCTCGATGCGGATACTCGATACAGAGGCCGTGACCGGAATCGAACCGGCGTAACTCGCTTTGCAGGCCAAGGGTGAATCACCCCGGCACTGCGCCGACGCGTGGGCCAACGCCCGGACTGTACTGGGGGTGTAGCTGTGTCCGAGGACGAGAAGACTCCGGCCCGCGTGATCATTACCGACTATGCGCAGCAGCACTTCCGGTACTTCCGCACCGCCGACGGGACCGTGTACGCGCAGAAGAACGGCCACCCCGTGGCCCGCCCGATCCGCTCCCAGGGCACCGCCGGCAGCCACCGCCAGGAACTCATGGTCGGGCTGTTCACCGACGGGCAAGGATCCTTCAACGGCACCGCCTTGAAGGAGGCGCTGGACCTCATCGAGGCACTGGCGATGAGCCAGGAGGTGCAGCCGTCCACATCCGCGTCGCGCCCGGATTCGACGGGGCGACCTGGCTGGACCTGGGCCGCAACGACGGGAAGTCCGTCCGCATCCACCCCACCGGCTGGGACATCCTCACCCCCCGGCCGGAAGAGGTGTGCTGGCGGCGCACCCAGCTCACCGGGGAACTCCCCCTTCCGGCCAAGGACACCGACGGCAAGGGCCTCGACCTGCTGCTGAGGCTGTGCAACTTCGCCAACGCGCAGACCGAGTGCCTGGCTGTTGCCTGGCTGATCGGCTGCCTCGGACCGTCCGTGCCCGTCCCCGCCCCGTTCCTCACCGGCCCCCAGGGCGCGGGCAAGTCCACCGGGGGCCGGATGCTGGTGCGGATCATCGAGGGCATGAGCGGCGACCTGCGCCGCGCCCCGAAGGACGAGGAGAACCTGATCGCGGCCGTGGCCGCCGGATGGGTCACCGCGCTGGACAACCTCTCGCATCTGGCCCCCGACCTGTCGGACTTGATGTGCTGCATCGTGACCGGGGCCGAGACCATCAAGCGCGCCCTGTACACCGACGGTGACGTCGTACGGGCCCGCTACCGCCGCCCGCTGCTGCTGACCGGCATCGACGTCGGCGTCATCCGCCCCGACCTCGCCGAACGCCTCCTCCCCCTCCGCCTGGAACGCCCAAGTGTCCGGCGCACCGAGGCGGAGCTGTGGGCGGAGTTCGACGAGGTCCTGCCCGTCGTCCTCGGCTCGCTCCTGGACCTCACGGTCAAGGTCCGTGCCGCCGATGCTGACATCCCCACCGACCTGCGCATGGCCGACTTCACCCACCTGCGCGCGCAGCTCGACGCGGCGGCCGGTCTCGGAGCGCTGAGCGCCTACCGGGCCAGCCTGGACGACCTCAACGACGACGTCATCGAGGGTGACCTCCTCGCCCAGACGGTTCTCAAGCACGCCGCCGGCCTTGATGCTGGTGTCGAGGTGCGGAAGACGTCGGCGGAGTGGCTGCACTGCCTCACCGGCCTCTACAGCGGCGAGGACTACCGTCCCCTGCCCAAGGGCTGGCCCACCACGGGAAAAGTCCTCTCCGACCGCCTCAAACGGCTGCAGCCGACCCTCGCCGCCCGCGGCGTCCTCATCGACTGGGGCCGTACCAACTCCGCCCGGCACATCACGATGACCCGACCCGCGGCACCACCGCCGCACCAACAGGACGCGGCGTTCTGACCTGCGATACCACGGTGCCCCACCGAACAAGTAAGAGGAGCACCCCGCGCGGGGGCGTGCTCCTCTTGCTGTTCCGGCGGCTTGCCGCCGCTGCGCAGGTCGTGCCGCGAAGCGGCTCCTTCTTCACGTTTTGAGCCGCACCGGCACCACCACAGACACCCCACTTCTTTTTCCTAAGAGAAGAGACGCTGCGTCACCTGCGTCACCAGCCACAAAGCGGCCCCTGACCAGGAGCTACAGCGGTGACGCAGACAGCCGAATCCTGCGTCACCCCGCGTCACCCACGTCACCCGGTGACGGATGCCTGTGTCACCCGATGACGCACCCCGAAACCTCTGCGTCACCCGAAACCCCAGGTCAGGGACCTGGGTGACGCAGGTGACGTGGTGACGCAGAAATCCGTGCCTCGGACACACGCGGGCCATGAGAAGTACCCAAGACCTTCCTGCCTAGGAGGCATTCCGGAATGAGCGTCACGCTTGCCGACTCCATCGACCCCACTCTCGTCCTGCTGACCGTCGAGGAGGCCGCCCGCTGCCTCCAGATCGGCCGCACTGTCTGCTACCGGCTCATCCGCTCGGGGGAACTGGAGTCCACCTCCGCAGGGTCCCCGCCGACGCCGTACCCGAATGCGCCTCCCGCCTCCGCGCGAAGCACCGCACTGCCACCGTCACGGCCGTCTGAGGAGCACAAATGACAGAAGAGAACAAGGACAAGAAGCGCACCCGACAGCCCAACGGCCGTTCGTCCATCTACCAGGGCAAGGACGGGAAATGGCACGGCCGTGTGACGGTCGGTGCACGGGACGACGGCCGTCCAGACCGGCGCCACGTCGAACGCAAGACCCGCGCCGAGGTGACCGCGGCCGTCCGTGAGCTGGAGCGGCAGCGTGACGCCCAGACCATCCGTAAGCCTGGAAGGGCCTGGACGGTCAAGACGTGGCTGACCCACTGGGTGGAGACCATCGCCCCGCTCGCCGTCAACCAGAACACGATGGTGGGCTACGGCGTCGCCGTGCGGAAGCACCTCATCCCCGGGCTGGGGGCCCACCGCCTCGACAAGCTCAAGCCGGAGCACATTGAGGTGCTCTACGCGAAGATGCAGGCCAACGGCAGCAAGCCTGCGACCGCTCACCAGGTGCATCGCACCTTCCGCACCGCCCTCAACGAGGCCGTACGGCGCGGCCATCTCGGCAGGAACCCCGTCGAGTTGGCCAAAACGAGGTGGAGCCGTACACCGTCGCGGAGGTGCAGCGGCTGCTGAAGGCCGCAGACCAGCACCGCAATTCCGCTCGGTGGGCCGTCGCCCTCGCCCTCGGACTGCGCCAGGGAGAGGTGCTGGGGCTGAAGTGGGAGGACATTGACCTTGACGGCGGGTTTCTCATGGTCCGCCGTAGTCGCCACCGGCCACAGTATGCGCACGGCTGCGCAGAGCCCTGCGGGCGCAAGGCCGCCGGGTACTGCCCGCAGCGGCGACGCGTCAACCCGGAGACGTCCACCACCAAGTCACGGGCCGGCCGCCGCGCGGTCGGCCTCCCGGAACAGCTCGTGGACCTGCTGCGCGCCCATCGCCAGGCGCAGGACGTCGAGCGCGAGGCGGCCCGAGGTCGCTGGGTGGAAGGTGGTTGGGTGTTCCCCAACGAGTGCGGCCGCGCTCCTTCCCATCGGGAGGACTGGACCGAGTGGAAAGCCCTGCTGGCAAAGGCGAAGGTCCGTAACGGGCGCCTGCACGACGCGCGCCATACGGCCGCCACGGTGCTGCTCATCCTCGGGGTGCCGGAGCGGGCCGTGATGGGGCTCATGGGCTGGTCGACTACCGCCATGGCCGCGCGCTATCAGCACATGGTCGATGCGGTGCGGACCGACGTCGCGAAGCAGGTGGACGGTCTGATCTGGAAGACCGAGACGGACCGGCCGGACGATGACGACGGTGAGGCAGGCGTGTTCGTACCGGCCAACTAAGGTGAGTCAAAAGGGCGGTCCATGACGGACCGCCCTTTCATTTTTCCGGGAGTGCCACCGTACAGAAATGGACTAGGGCCTACCTGTGTCGACCCCGACGCGCGATTGCGGACACTTCCCGCTGGTCGTACGGTTGAGGTAACGAGGTCTGCTCAGCCAACTATGGGACGCGACCCCAAGGTGAAGTGAGCGATCGTCGCCTCCCGGATCCACCCATAAACATTCACCTCCCGCCTCGGAGGATCTCATGCCCGATTACCAAAATGAACCAGTCATCAACACCGAAACCGACGATAGAGCTGCAATTGAAGGGCATGCCAAGGGTGCCGGTGTATTCGGTGAAAGTTCAACCTGGCTCGGCGTCCATGGCAAAAACACCGGTGACAGTGGTGCTGGCGTGAAGGGGGAGGGTGGCCAGAACAGCGGTGTAATAGGCGACAGTTCGGGATGGTACGGCGTCTACGGGGAGACATCAGCCCCGGGGACGTCTGGTGCAGCGGCGGTGAGGGGGGAGTCCAAGTCTGACTGCCCCGGCGTGTACGGCTACAGCGTCGCCGGCGCTGGCGTAGTTGGGTATGCCGCTGGAGGGGGGAGTCCAGCCGGGCGTTTCGAGGGGTGGCTAGACGTCACCGGGCGAGCGCAAATCGGGTACGACCTCTATGTCGCTGGCCAAATTACGAGCGGTGGGCACGACTACGCGGAGTCATTCGATACGCAGGAGGCCACGGAGCCCGGGACAGTGCTCGTGATCGGGGAGGACGGCCGCCTTGCCCCATGCACCTCTGAGTACGACACGAGTGCATCAGGAGTTGTCTCGGGAGCCGGGGGACTCACGCCGGGCAGCGTCTTGCAGGGGGAAGCAAGCCATTCGTCTCAGGCGACCCTCGCCTTGGCGGGGCAGGTCTACGTCAAGGTAGATGCCGGCTATGGCGCAATTGCCATTGGCGACCTGTTGACCACCTCGCCTACAGAGGGATGCGCCATGCGAGTGGCGGACCGGACACGTGCAGTCGGTGCAATCATCGGAAAGGCACTTACAGCAATGCCCACTGGGGCTGGGCTGGTACGAATGCTGGTGGTGAACTCGTAAAGTTGACCCCGGCTATGCCTTACACGGCTGGCCCGAGCTGATCCGACGCACCATCGGCGAAGACTGGCGGAAGGCAGTTGTACCGCAGCCCTGCCCACAGCCGCGTGGTGGCTAGCTGGCTCGGCACTGTCGCGTGGCCCAAATGATACGGGAACTGAGACGGACGACCGATAGGTCGGCACCCTCCAGGGGGGCCGACCTATCGTTTTGCCTGCTCAAGCCACCAGAGGCCGTGACCGGAATCGAACCGGCGTAACTCGCTTTGCAGGCGAGTCCCTCAACCACTCGGGCACACGGCCAAGTTGTGCTGTTCCTCGAACATAGGGGACCCCCGGCGGAGGGGGCAATGGGTGTCATTGAGCTGACACACCGTGTTCATGGAGTACCCGTGCGGAGGAATTCCTCGACGATCGGGCGGAACATGTCCGGTTCGTCGACCCAGGGGTAGTGGCCGACGTCGTAGAGCGGGCGCAGGGTGCCGTTGGGGAAGCAGGCGGCGACGAGTTCGCCCGCGCGCATGCCCGTGATCGCGTCGCGGTCGCCGGTGAGGACCAGGGTCGGGCACGTCACTTCGCGGAGGCGCAGCAGCAGGTCCCGGCGGGCCGGTTCGTCGACGCCCTGCCAGAAGCCCGCGCGGGGGACCGGGCCGAGCTGGTCGGGTTCGGCGGCGGCGTGGGCTCGTTGGGGCGCGTCCCAGCGGGCGTACGCCATGGGGGCCGCGCGCCGCAGCAGGTCGCGGACCTCGGCCATGTCGGTGGTCCGGGGGAGCAGGTGCACCGCGACATACGCGTCCGGCCACCAGTCCTCCGTGGCGCGGGACTCGAAGATCCGCTCGGCGTCGTCGGGGAGCTCGCCCTGCAGCCGGGAGCCGGGGGTGACCAGGACCAGGCGGCTCAGCCGCTCGGCGTGCGCCGCCGCGTACGCCTGGGCCGTCGCGCACGCGGCGTCGTGTGCGAGGAGCGCGAAGCGGTCCAGGCCGAGGTGGGCGCGCAGCGCCTCGACGTCCTCGGCGAGGGCCGGGAAGGCGTAGCCGGCGGGGTCGGGGGAGGGCGGCGAGGCGCCGGTGCCCCGGCTGTCGGGGATGACGAGGCGGTGGTGGGCGTCGAGACCGCCGAGGTCGCCGAGGTACGCGGCGTCCCGCCCCGGCCCGCCGGCCAGGCACACCACGGTCGGCGCGACCCCGGCCCCGGCCCCGACTCCATTCCCGCCCCCGCCCCCGCTCTCCCGTGCCTCCAGCACGCGGTACGCCAGCTCCATCGAGTCGTACGTCATATATCGCGGCATAGGGGCACTTTGCCTGAATGATCCGTCAATCCAGAAGTGACTCCCCGCTCACTCTCCCGCTCCCCCAAATTCCGCTTATGATTCCGGTGTGTTCGACACCCGGCACATCAAGACGTTCCACGCGGTGGTCACGGCCGGGTCGTACTCCGCGGCCGCCCGCGCGCTCGGCTACACGCAGCCCGCGATCACGCAGCAGATCAAGGCACTCGAACGGGCCGTGGGCACCCCGCTCTTCGTGCGCGTCGGCCGCCGGATGCGGCTGACCGAGGCGGGCGAGGCGCTCACCCGGCACGCGGAGACCATCCTCGACAGCCTCACGTCCGCCCAGCAGCAGATGAGTTCGCTCACCAGGCTGCGCGCCGGGCGGGTCCGGGTCTGCGCGTTCCCCAGCGCCAGCGCCACCCTGGTGCCGGAGGCCCTGGCCCGGCTCGCCGCCGACCATCCGGCCGTCCGGGTCGAGCTGCTGGAGGGCGAGCCGCCCGACTCGATCCGCCGTCTGGTGCGTGGCGAGTGCGACATCACCCTGGCCTTCACCTATCCCGGCCTCCACGAGCACATCCCGGACGAGGTGGTCGAGATACGGCTGATGGAGGATCAGCTGACCGTCCTGATGCCCACCGGGCACCCCCTCGCCCGCCGACGGGCCGTCAAACTCGCCGACCTGTCCGGGGAGCGCTGGATCGCCGGCTGTCTGCGCTGCCGCACCAACTTCCTGCACGAGTGCGCCGAGCTGGGCTTCGCCCCCGACATCGCCTTCACCACCGACGACAACCTCGTCGTGCAGTCGCTGGTCGCGGAGGGGCTGGGGGTGGCGATGATGCCGGGTCTCGTGCTGTCGTTCCTGCGGCACGACAAGATCACGGGGCGGGCGCTGGATCCGGCCTCGCGCCGCCAGGTCTCGGCGTACGTTCTGCGTGAGCATCTGCGGATTCCGGCCACGGTGCTTGTCCTGGACGAGTTGAAGGCGGTTGCGGCGCGTCGCGTCGGCTGTTGACCCCTAGGGGTCGGCCCCCGGCCCCCGGCCCCGGCGCCCCCGCCGTCGCGCCTGCGGCGGGCTTTTTCCCCAGCCCCGCCCCTTCCCGGCTGTGTCGATTTGCGGCTCCGCCGCGTGGGGGCTCCGCCCCGGACCCCGCAACACGGCTTCGCCGCGGTGTCCTCAAACTCCCCCAGCTAACGCTGGGAGGTGCCCCCAGGACGGGCTGGATTTCCGGACCGTGGCCTTGAATCCGCGCGGACGGGCTGGAGTGCGGCCCCCGCACAGATCCATAAGCCCGCATTGGGATCCCGTCAAGAAACTGTCGTTGGACTGATGGATCGGCGCGGCCGACGCTGCTGGCATGACCACTCCCACCGCAGCCCCGACGACCGCGCGCATCGCCCAGCTCGTCGACGACGTACGCGCGGTGGTAGGCCGCGGCCTGCCGCCCGACACGACGGCATATCTCGTCGGCGAGCGGCTCGCGGCCCACCTCGGTTCCTCCGATCTGCTCACCCCCGAGCAGCGCGAGGGCCACCCCGACCACTACCGCCAGCACCTCCTGCACGCCGAGCACGACGGCAGCTTCTCGGTCGTCGCGCTCGTCTGGCTGCCCGGCCAGCAGACGTCCGTCCACGACCACGTCTCGTGGTGCGTCACGGGAGTGCACGAGGGCACGGAGAGCGAGCGCCGCTACCGGCTGGTCCCCGACGGCACCACCGCCCGCCTCGTCGCGGCCGAGGAGGTGGTCAACGCCCAGGGCGACGTCTGCGGCTTCGCGCCGCCGGGTGACATCCACCGTGTGCGCAACTCCTGTTCGTCCACCGCCATCTCGATCCATGTGTACGGCGCGGACGTCTCCCGGCTCGGCAGCAGCGTCCGCCGCGTCTACGACCTGCCGGCCGACGAACTCTGATGGCGCTGATCTCTCCTCGTACCGGGCCGAGTACGGAAGAGGCGGAACAGCGGGCACAACGACCGGCCACGGCCCGGAAGTCCACGCTTCCCGGGCTCGCCATGGCCGCCGCCGGTGTCGCCGTCGCCTGGGCGGTGCACCGGCTCGTGCCCGCCGTCCCCATGCTCACCGCCGCCGTCGTGCTCGGCATCGCGGCCGCGCACGCCCCCGGCGTACGGGTCCGGGTCCGCGGCGCCTGCCGCCCGGGGCTGACGCTCGCGGGCAAACGGCTCATGCGCGTCGGCATCGTGCTGCTCGGTCTCAAGCTCAGCCTCGACGACGTGCTGGGGCTCGGCTGGGCGACCGTCGCGATGGTCGTCGCCGTCGTGGCGGCCACCTTCTCCGGGACGCTGTGGCTCGGGCGCAGGCTCGGGCTGCGCGGCGACCAGCCGCTGCTGATCGCCACCGGCTACTCCATCTGCGGCGCCTCCGCGATCGGTGCCGTCAGCGAGGTGTCGGGCAGCGACGAGGAGGACGTGGCGACGTCCGTGGCGCTGGTGACGCTGTGCGGCACCCTCGCCATCGCCGTGCTGCCGCTGCTCCACCACCCGCTCGGGCTGGACGACGCACAGTTCGGCCGCTGGGTCGGGGCGGGCGTGCACGACGTGGGGCAGGTCGTGGCGACCGCGCAGACCGCCGGGCCCGAGGCGCTCGCCGACGCCGTCCTCGTCAAGCTGATGCGGGTGGCGCTGCTCGCCCCGCTCGTCGCGGCGGTCGCGGTGTCCGTACGCAAGCGTCGGCAGACGGCCCCCTCGGGCAAGCGGCCCGCGCTCGTGCCCCTGTTCGTCCTCGGCTTCCTCGTCATGGTCGGCGTGCGCACCACCGGCTGGGTGCCGGGCGGGGCGCTCGACCTCGCGCAGCACGCGCAGGAACTCCTGCTCGCCGCCGCCCTGTTCGGCCTCGGCAGCGCGGTGCACCTGCCCACGCTGGTACGGACCGGCGGCCGGGTCGCGGCGCTGGGGCTGTGCTCGTGGGTGGTGATCGCGGGGGCGTCCTACGGGGGAGTGCTGCTCACCACCTGACGCCTCGACGGGACCTGGCCGTACGGCCAGGTCCCGTTCGTATCGTCCCGTTCGTGCCGTTCGTCTCCGTCCGACGTGCCTACGAGCCGTAGCGCTCCGTCATCTCGGTGATCTTGTTGTCGGGGCCGACCGCCACGTCGTAGTAGTTCTGGCCCGCGCAGAACTCGTCGCTCTTGTGCTTCGACTGGCCGCTGTCGTACTGCTTGTGGTCCGGGTCGGCGCACTCCTTGACGTGGCCGATGCCGGAGAGGGTCTTGTCGGTGGTGGTCGCCGGGCGGGCCTCGGGGCCGTTCCTGCCGATGACGGTCACCTTGGCGTTCGGGTCGAACGAGTAGGTCTTCAGCGGGCCTTCGGGGTGGTAGAAGGCGCCCTCGTTCATCTCCCTGTTGCAGGAGACCTTGGCGTCCCGCGCGACGACGTTGGCCATCGCGCCCTCGACGTTGTTGACCCGGATGAGCTTGTGGCCCTTGGGCTGCGGACCGCAGGGGTCCTTGGCCGGGTCCTTGGCCTTGCCGCCGTCCGCGGGCCTGGCGGCTCCGCCCGGTCCGGCCGGGGCGCTCTGCGACGGGGACGACGGGGACGCGGATGAGCCGGACGAGGACTTCCCGCCGTCGTCGGGGCCGCAGGCGGTCAGGGCGAGCGTGCCGGTGACGACCAGCGCGGCGGCGAAGGCATGGCGAACGGACATGGTGGATCCCCCGTGGTGCGGTGCCCGGCCGTGGCCGGGCTGTTGAACTCGGCAGAGTCTAACTCGTCATGATCATGACCAAATTCTCTCGCCGGGCGGCTCCCGGCAGCCTCACGCGGAACAGCGGACCCTAGGACCGAAGTCCGAGCCGATCTGGTTCCCATGACAGGTGTCACCGGTGGTTTCGGTTCTTACGCTGAGGCAATGACCGCTCTCGGATCCATAGCCACCGGCGCCGCACCGGACGCACAGCAGGGCGTTCTCGGGCGCTCGTACCGGGCGTTGACACTCGGCGTCATCTCCGTCGTCTCCCTGATCGCCTTCGAGGCCAGCGCGGTCAACACCGCGATGCCCGTCGCGGCCCGCGCCCTCGACGGGATCGGGCTCTACGCCTTCTCCTTCTCCGCCTTCTTCACGGCGAGCCTCTTCGCGATGACCCTGTCGGGGGAGTGGTGCGACCGCGCGGGCCCGCTGGCCCCGCTGTTCACCGGCATCGCCGCCTTCGGCACCGGGCTCGTCCTGGCCGGGTCGGCCCAGCGGATGTGGATGTTCGTGGCCGGCCGCGGGGTGCAGGGCATCGGCGCCGGGCTCGTCATCGTCGCGCTGTACGTGGTGGTGGGGCGCGCCTACCCCGAGCGGCTGCGGCCCGCGGTCATGGCCTCGTTCTCGGCGGCGTGGGTGGTCCCCGTGATCGTCGGCCCGCTGGTGGCGGGCACCGTGACCGAACAGTTCGGCTGGCGCTGGGTGTTCCTGGCCATCCCCGTGCTGATCCTGCTGCCGCTCGCCGTGATGCTGCCCGCCCTGCGCAAGCTCCCCGCCGGTGAGCGCACCCCGGCCCCGGACCGCCGCCGCATCCTCTTCGCCCTGGCCGTCGCGGCCGGCGCGGGACTGCTCCAGTACGCCGGACAGGACCTCCGCTGGGTGGCGCTGATACCCGCCGCGGCCGGGCTCGCCCTGCTCGCCCCGGCCGTCCTGCGGCTGCTGCCGCCCGGCACCTTCCGGGCCCGCCGCGGCCTGCCGTCCGTGGTCCTGCTGCGCGGCATCGCGGCGGGCGCCTTCCTCGGCTCGGAGACCTTCATCCCGCTGATGCTGGTGAGCGACCGCGGCCTGTCCGCGACGATGGCCGGGCTCTCCCTCACCGGCGGCGGCCTGAGCTGGGCGCTCGGCTCGTACACCCAGAGCCGCCCGCGCCTGGAGCCGCACCGCGAGCGGCTGATGGGGCTCGGCATGCTGCTGATCACCGCCGCCGTCGCCCTGGTGACGACGGTCCTGATCGACGGCGTGCCCGCCTGGACCGTCGCCGTCGCGTGGACCGTCGGCGGCTACGGCATGGGCCTGACGATCTCCGGCGGGAGCGTGCTGCTGCTCAAACTCTCCCGACCCGGCGAGGAGGGCACCGACTCGGCCTCCCTCCAGATCTCCGACGCGCTCGGCAACATCACCCTCGTCGGCGTCGGCGGCGTCCTCTTCGCCGCGCTCGGCGGCGGGGCGAACGGCGGGGCGGACGGCGCGGCCGCGCCGAAGGCCGCCTTCACCGTGGTCTTCCTCACCATGGCGGCGGTCGCCCTCGTCGGCGCGTATGTGACGACGCGGCTGCGGCCCCGGGAGTAGGACCCCCTTTTCCCGGCCTTTCCCCGGCCACCGCGATCTGTGACCTCGGTCCCACCGCCGGGTGAGGACGGGCCGTCTCCCCCGGGTTCCGCCGCGGACGCGGGTAGGCTGACGCGGTTGCCGATCGCCGACCCCCAGACGGAGACCGTGACTACCACCACCGCCAACCATCACCTCTCGCCCGCCTTCCCCGGCAGGGCCCCCTGGGGTACCGCGAACAAGCTGCGTGCCTGGCAGCAGGGCGCGATGGAGAGGTACATCCAGACGCAGCCCCGCGACTTCCTCGCCGTCGCCACCCCGGGCGCCGGGAAGACGACCTTCGCGCTCACCCTCGCCTCCTGGCTGCTGCACCACCACGTGGTGCAGCAGGTGACCGTCGTCGCCCCCACCGAGCACCTCAAGAAGCAGTGGGCGGAGGCCGCCGCCCGGGTGGGCATCAAGCTCGACCCCGGATACAGCGCCGGACCGCTCGGACGCGAGTACCACGGCGTCGCCGTGACCTACGCCGGTGTCGGCGTCCGGCCCATGCTCCACCGCAACCGCTGCGAGCAGCGCAAGACCCTCGTCATCCTCGACGAGATCCACCACGCCGGCGACTCCCGGTCCTGGGGCGAGGCCTGCCTGGAGGCCTTCGAACCGGCCACCCGCCGCCTGTGCCTGACCGGCACGCCCTTCCGCTCCGACACCAACCCCATCCCCTTCGTCGTCTACGAAGAGGGCAACGACGGGATCCGGCGGTCCTCCGCCGACTACACCTACGGCTACGGCAACGCCCTCTCCGACGGCGTCGTCCGCCCGGTCATATTCCTCTCCTACAGCGGCAACATGCGCTGGCGCACCAAGGCGGGCGACGAGCTGGAGGCCCGGCTCGGCGAGCCGATGACCAAGGACGCGATCTCGCAGGCGTGGCGCACCGCCCTGGACCCGCGCGGCGACTGGATGCCGAACGTGCTGCGCGCCGCCGACCGGCGGCTGAGCGAGGTCCGCAAGTCCATCCCGGACGCGGGCGCGCTCGTCATCGCCTCCGACCAGGACTCGGCGCGCGCCTACGCCAAGCTGCTCCGCGAGATCACCGGCGAGGGCCCGACGGTCGTCCTGTCCGACGACTCCGGCGCCTCGCAGCGCATCGACGACTTCTCGCAGGACGAGTCGCGCTGGATGGTCGCCGTCCGCATGGTGTCCGAGGGCGTCGACGTGCCCCGGCTCGCGGTCGGCGTCTACGCCACGACGATCTCCACCCCGCTGTTCTTCGCCCAGGCCGTCGGCCGCTTCGTGCGGTCCCGGCGGCGCGGCGAGACCGCGTCCGTCTTCGTGCCGACCATCCCGACGCTGCTGACCTTCGCCAACGAGATGGAGGTCGAGCGGGACCACGTCCTCGACAAGCCCAAGAAGGAGGGCGAGGAGGACCCCTACGCGGAGGAGGACAAGCTCCTCGCCGAGGCCGAGAAGCAGCAGGACGAGGACACCGGCGAGCAGGACATGCTGCCCTTCGAGGCGCTGGAGTCCGACGCCGTCTTCGACCGGGTGCTCTACGACGGCGCCGAGTTCGGCATGCAGGCCCACCCCGGCAGCGAGGAGGAGCAGGACTACCTCGGCATCCCCGGGCTGCTCGAACCCGACCAGGTGCAGATGCTGCTCCAGAAGCGGCAGGCACGCCAGATCGCGCACAGCCGCCGGAAGCCGGACGAGCAGGCCGACCTGCTGGAGATCCCCGCCGAGCGGCGGCCGGTGATCACCCACAAGGAACTCCTGGAACTCCGCAAGCAGCTCAACACGCTCGTCGGCGCCTACGTCCACCAGAGCGGCAAGCCGCACGGTGTGATCCACACGGAACTCCGCCGCACCTGCGGCGGCCCGCCGAGTGCGGAGGCGACGGCGGGGCAGCTCCACGAGCGCATCCGCAAGGTGCGCGAGTGGGCGACCCGCATGAAGTAGGGGTCGCGCCGCCCGCTGCCGGGTGCCCCGCCGTTCGCACGGGGCTGCGCCCCGGACCCCGCAACACGGCTTCGCCGCGTTGTCCTCAAACGCCGGACGGGCTGGATTTTCCGGACCGTGGCTCTTTGGCCTGCGGCCCGCAGGCTTGCGGCCCGCAGGCTGCGGGCTACGCCCGCAAAATCAGCCCGTCCGGCGTTTGAGGACGCGGCCGCAGGCCGCTCCCGCCGCTGGGGGTCCCCCCGGACGGAGTCTGGGGGAGGCAAACGACCCGCAGTCGGAGGTTCGGGAGTACGCCCCGCAGGGAGCCCGCTCCCGCCGCAGGCGGCGACGGATCCGCACTCGAGAATGCGCCGCACGCGCAGTGCGCACGTGTCCGAATGCTGGGACTCGACCACCGATATTCGTAAAACCGGCGCACCCTGCCCGGATGTTGGGCAGACTCTTCCGCTGAGCGGACCGGCGGCGCTACGGTTCCGGTCACGCACACGCCCCGTGGCAGCGCCGCCGCGGAGCGCAGCCGGTGCCATGCGACCAACGGCCGGCGGCCTCTCCTCGCGCGCTGCCGGACGGGACCGGTGGCGCATCCCACCGTGATGAGGGCCGCCACTCATCGGAGGAGGGGCGTCGTGACCGCGGAAACCTCGCAGACGCTCGACAGGGGACTGAGGGTCCTGAAACTGCTCGCCGACACCGATCACGGGCTGACCGTCACCGAGCTCTCCACCAGACTCGGCGTCAACCGGACGGTGGTCTATCGACTGCTCGCCACCCTGGAACAGCACGCGCTCGTGCGCCGCGACATCGGCGGCCGCGCACGGGTCGGCCTCGGCGTGCTGCGCCTGGGCCGCCAAGTCCATCCGCTGGTACGGGAAGCCGCGCTGCCCGCCCTGCGGTCACTGGCCGAGGACATCGGTGCCACGGCCCACCTGACGCTGGTCGACGGCACCGAGGCGCTCGCGGTGGCCGTCGTCGAGCCGACCTGGACGGACTACCACGTGGCCTACCGCGCGGGCTTCCGCCACCCCCTGGACCGCGGCGCGGCGGGCCGGGCCATACTCGCCGCCCGCCGCGGCGAGACCGACAACCCGGGCTACGCGCTGACCCACGGCGAGCTGGAGGCCGGGGCGAGCGGGGCGGCCGCCCCGCTGCTCGGCGTCCTCGGCATCGAGGGCAGCGTCGGTGTGGTGATGCTCTCGGACTCCATCCCGGACCGGGTGGGCCCGCGGGTGATGGAGGCCGCGAAGGAGGTGGCGGACGCGCTGCGCTAGCGCGCGTACCGGCGCGTTCGCCGGGTGCGGGTCCGGGGCGGAGCCCCGGCGTGAACTAGATTCGGTCACATGCCAGCTCCGACTCGCCGCACCCGCACCCTGGCCCTCTGCGCCGCGCCCTTCGTGGCCCTGCTCGCCGTGGCCGCGTTCGTCCCCCTGCCGTTCTCCATCGCGCAGCCCGGCACGACCGTGAACGTGCTCGGGGCGGACGCGGGCAAGCAGGTGATCACCATCCACGGTGCCGACAGCAGGCGGACGAGCGGGCAGCTGCGGATGACCACGATCCAGGCGACCGGTCCGGATGCGGAGGTCAGCCTGAGCGATGTGATCAGTGGCTGGTTCCGCAAGGACGAGGCGGTGATGCCGCGCGACTCCGTCTACCCGGTCGGCAACTCCGGCAAGGAGGCCGAGGAGCACAACGCCGCCGAGATGAAGAAGTCGCAGGATGCCGCGTCCGAGGCGGCCCTCCGCTACCTCCACAGGTCCCCCGGCCAGGTGAAGGTGGACCTCAGCCTCGCCGACATCGGCGGACCGAGCGCCGGCCTGCTCTTCACGCTGGGCATCATCGACAAGCTCGACGGCGACGGGCGCGGCGGTGACCTCACGGGCGGACTGACGGTCGCGGGGACCGGGACGATCGAGCCGGACGGGACGGTGGGGGCGGTCGGCGGCGTGCCGCTGAAGACGCAGGCGGCGCGGCGGGACGGGGCGACGGTGTTCCTGGTGCCGAAGGGGGAGTGCGGTGATGCGCGGGCCGATCTGCCGAAGGGGCTTCGGCTGGTGCCGGTGGATCGGCTGCCGGATGCCGTCGCTTCTCTGAAGGATCTGGCCTCGGGCCGTGAGGACAAGGTTCCCACCTGCTGAGTCCCGGCTGCGGGCCGGTGGATTTTTCCCCAGCCCCGCCCCTTCCCGCAGCATCCGATGGTGCGGCTCCGCCGCGTGGCGGGGGAGACCCCCGGACCCCCGACCGCGCTTCGCGCGGTGTCCTCAATCGCCGGACGGGCTGATTTCGCGGACCGTGGCAGCGAACCCGCGGGCCGCAGGCTCAAGGTCATGCCCGGCACATCCAGCCTGTCCGGCGATTGAGGACGCGCCCGAAGGGCGCTCCCGCCGCTGGGGGTCCCCCCGGCCGGAGGCTGGGGGAGGCAACGGCGCTCAGCCCTTCTGGATGAAACCCTCGCGAAGGAGCCAGTCCTTCGCGACGTCGTGCGGGTCCTCCCCGTCCACATCGACCCGCGCGTTGAGCGCGCGCGCCACATCGTTCGTCAGGCGGGCCGTGATCGGGTCGAGGACGTCCCTGATCGCCGGATACTTCCGCATGGCCGCGCTGTTGATCTCCGGGGCCGCGTTGTAGTTGGGGAAGAAGCCCTTGTCGTCCTCCATCACGACAAGGTTCATCGCCTTGATCCGGCCGTCCGTCGTGAAGACCTCGCCGAAGGTGCAGGAGCCGCCGCCCGAGACCTGGGTGTAGACGATGCCGCCGTCCATCTTCTGCACCCGGGAGGCCGGGACGGACATGCCGTACGTCTTCGCCATGCCGGGCAGCCCGTCGTTGCGGGCGGCGAACTCGCTCTCCACGCACAGGGTCACGGCGGAGGGGTCGCGCTTCGACAGGCGGGCCACGTCGGAGAGGGTCCGCGTCCCGTACCGCTTCTCGTTCGCGCGGTTCAGCGCCAGCGCGTACGTGTTGTTGAGCGCGGCCGGGGCCAGCCAGGTCAGGCCGTTCCGCGCGTCGGCGTCCGCGACGGCCCGCCACTGGGCGCGCGGGTCGGCGATCGGTGTGTCGTGCCCCAGATAGGTGATCCAGGCGGTGCCGGTGTACTCGTACATCCCGTCCGCGCCACCGGACTTGACCGCCTCGCGGGCGCCGATCGAGCCCTGGATGTTGGTGCGGTCGAGCACGTCCGCCCCCGCCGCCTTGAAGGCGAGGCCCATGATCTGTCCGAGGACGATGTTCTCGCTGAAGTTCTTCGAGGCCACGGTCAGTTCGGCGCCCCTGAGCGGCAGGCCCTGCCCGATCGAGCCGGGCCGTACGTGGTCGACCATCGGGGAACCGCTGGTGAGGCCGCAGCCGCCCAGTGCGAAGGGGAGCAGCAGGACGGCGGCCGGCAGGCCCGTTCGGCGTCTCATCTCACTCGCCCCCCTCCAGGCCGCGCGGCCGCAGCAGCAGTTCGGCCAGGGACGCCAGCCAGTCCACGAGCAGTGCCAGCGCGACGGTCAGCACGGACCCCAGCACCAGGACCGGCATCCGCTGGTTGGTGATGCCGGACGCGATCAGGTCGCCGAGCCCGCCGCCCCCGCCGAAGTAGGCGAGCGTCGCCGTGCCCACGTTGAGGACGAGCGCGGTCCGTACGCCCGCGAGGATCAGCGGTACGGCCAGCGGCAGTTCGACCTTGCCCAGCACCCCGAGGGCGGACATGCCGATCCCGCGCGCGGCCTCCACCAGGGTCGGGTCGATGGCCCGCAGGCCCGCCATGGTGTTGGAGAGCACGGGCAGCACCGCGTAGATGACGATGCCGACGAGCGCGGCCCGCATCCCGATCCCCATCCAGATCACCAGCAGCGCCAGCAGGCCGATCGCGGGCGTGGCCTGGCCGATGTTGGCGACGGCCATGACGAGGGGCGCGGCCGGCCGCAGCCTGCGCCGGGTGAGCAGGATGCCGAGCGGGATCGCGATGATCAGGACGAAGAAGGTCGAGACGACGGTGAGGACGACGTGCTGGCGCAGCCGCAGCCAGACGTTGCCGTCGGCGATCGCGTTCCGGGCGATGGAGTCGAGGTGGGCGCCCCGGAACCAGAGCCAGGTGCCGAGCAGCAGCACGAGCAGGAACGAGGGGAGGACGGTGAGCTTCGCCGGGCCGACGCGGCGGAGGCCGGCGGCCGTGGCCCGGACCGCGGCCGGGGGCGGCTCCCCGGCCTGCTCGGTGTCGTCGAGCGCGCCCGGGTCGCGGAAGGCGACCCCGTGCACCTCGTGCTCACCGGCAGGACGCTCCCCCTGTGGAGGCGGCCGGCGCACGCGCCACTTCACGGCCGCCTCCGCAGGGCGCCCCGGCAGGGGCGCGGCTCCGCCGCCTGGGCGCGACCGGCCGGACACGTACGCCGCGTCGTGTTCACTCCTCGCCCCAGGGCGGCTCGCCGGGCGTGCCGCCCTCCTGCTCCTGCCGGGTCTGCCGGGCGCGCTGTTCCTCCAGGCGGTGCTGGTGCTCGACCGCGTCCAGGCGGTCCTCCTCCAGGAGTTCGTGCACGGAGTTCATCAGCGTCTCCATGTCCACCACGCCCTCGTACTCCCCGCGCCGCCCGGTCACCGCGACCCGGCCCGCGTTGTCGATGAGGACCGCCTCCAGCGCGTCGCGCAGCGTGGCGTCGCGGGTGACGGTGTCGTGCACCAGGGTCCCGGCGCGTGCCAACGAGCCCTTGGCGCGCATCAGATCGCCGCGGCGCAGCCACTTGTACGGGCGGTGGTGCCGGTCGAGGAGCAGCACCTCGTTGGTCGTGCCGGTGCGCAGCTTGTCGAAGATCGACTGGAGGGGGTCGTCGATCGTCGCGGTCGGGAAGGCGGACACGCCCACGTCCCGGACGCGGGTGAGGTTGAGCCGTTTGAGCGCGGCGCCCGCGCCGACGAAACCCGACACGAAGTCGTCGGCGGGGTTGGTGAGGATGGCCTCCGGGGTGTCGAACTGGGCAATGTGGGAACGCTCGCGGAGCACCGCGATCCGGTCGCCGAGCTTGATGGCCTCGTCGAAGTCGTGGGTGACGAAGACGATCGTCTTGTGCAGCTCGTGCTGGAGCCGGATCAGCTCGTCCTGGAGGTGGTCGCGGGTGATCGGGTCGACGGCCCCGAAGGGCTCGTCCATCAGGAGGACGGGCGGGTCGGCGGCCAGCGCGCGGGCGACCCCGACGCGCTGCTGCTGCCCGCCGGAGAGCTGCCGCGGGTAGCGGCCCCGGAACTCGCCCGGGTCCAGCCCCACCAGGTCCAGCATCTCCGCCACCCGGGCACCGGTGCGGGCCTTGGACCAGCCGGTCATCCGCGGCACGAGTGCGATGTTCTGCGCGACGGTCATGTGCGGGAACAGGCCCGAGGACTGGATGGCGTAGCCGATCTTGCGGCGCAGCCGGACCGGGTCCATGTCGGTGACGTCCTCGTCGTCGATCCTGATCCGGCCGGACGTCGGCTCGATCAGCCGGTTGATCATCTTCATGGTGGTGGTCTTGCCGCAGCCGGACGGGCCGACGAAGACCACCAGTTCCCCGGCCTTGATCTCCATGTTGACGCAGTCCACGGCGGGCGCGGAGGTGCCCGGGAAGCGCTTGCTGAGGTTCTCCAGCTGGATGGTGGCACCCGAGGGCGCGGCGGCCGCCGAGGGCTCAGGCACGGATCCCCCTCGGGATGGTCAGCCGCCCGATCAGTACGTACGCGGCGTCGAAGAGCAGGGCGAGGACGACGATGCCGAGCGTGCCCGCCAGCACCTGGTTGAGCGCGTTGGCGCTGCCCAGCGAGGAGATCCCGCGGAAGATCTCGTTGCCGAGGCCGGGCCCGGAGGCGTACGCGGCGATCGCGGCGATCCCCATCAGCATCTGGGTGGCGACCCGGATGCCGGTGAGGATCGGCGGCCAGGCGAGCGGCAGCTCGACGCGGAACAGCCGGGCGGGCCGGGACATGCCGATGCCCTTCGCCGCGTCGACCAGCGAGGGGTCCACCCCGCGCAGCCCCACGACCGCGTTGCGGACGATCGGCAGCAGCCCGTACAGCACCAGGGCGGTGACGGTGGGCGCGACACCCAGCCCGGTGAGCGGGATCAGCAGGCCGATCAGCGCGAGCGAGGGGATGGTGAGGAGCGTCGCGGTCGCGGTGACGGCGAGGTCCCCGGCCCAGCCGCTGCGGTAGGTGAGCACGCCGATCGCCACCCCCACGAGGGTGGCGACGACCATGCACTGGAAGACGGCGCTGGCGTGTTGCCAGGTATCGGCCAGCAGTTGGTCGTGCCGGTTGCCCACGTACTCCCAGAAGCTCACCCGCGTACCTCCCGCCGTCGTCGGAAGCCTTGCCGAAAAGCCGCGTCAGGGCCGGTGCGCGTCCTCCGCCGCCTGCTTCACCAGGGGGATGATCCGCAGCGGGACCGCGTTCTCCATCACGATCGCCGTGGAGGCCCGGACAATGCCATCAAAACCCACAACCCGGTCGATCACACGTTGGAGGTCGGCGTTCGAGCGTGCGACCAGGCGGCAGAGCATGTCGCCGTGGCCGGTCGTGGTGTGCAGCTCCAGCACCTCCGGAACCGTGGCCAGATGGGTCCGTACGTCCGCGCCCTGCCCCTGCTTGATCTCCAGCGTCGCGAAGGCGGTGACCGGGTAGCCCAGCGCCGCCGGATCGACCTCGGGCCCGAACCCCCTGATCACCCCCTGGGCCTGCAGCCGGTCGAGCCTCGCCTGCACCGTACCGCGGGCCACTCCCAGGCGGCGAGAGGCCTCCAGCACACCGATCCGGGGTTCCTCGGCGAGCAGCTCGATGAGCCTGCCGTCCAATCGATCGATCGCCATGGCCGCCTCCCAATGGTCATCCTGTACAGATCGCCCGGAGTCACCGGGCATACGCTATGCACCTTGCCCAGTGAAAACGCAAACTATTGCGCACCTTGTGGATCGGCGGGAACCTGCGCCCATGACACAGACCACGGATCACACCCTTCACACCGCTCGGCAGGACGACCCCTTCCCGGTCAAGGGGATGGACGCGGTGGTCTTCGCGGTCGGCAACGCCAAGCAGGCCGCGCACTACTACTCCACCGCCTTCGGGATGAAGCGCGTCGCCTACTCCGGACCGGAGAACGGCAGCCGCGAGACGGCGAGTTACGTGCTGGAGTCCGGCAACGCCCGCTTCGTCTTCACCTCCGTCGTCAAGGCGACCACCGACCGGGGCCGCTTCCTCGCCGACCACGTCGCCGAGCACGGCGACGGCGTCGTGGACCTCGCCATCGAGGTCCCGGACGCCCGCGCCGCGTACGCCCACGCCGTCGAGCACGGCGCCACCGGGGTGACGGAGCCGCACGAACTCACCGACGAGCACGGCACGGTCGTACTCGCAACGATCGCCACCTACGGGCAGACCGTCCACACCCTGGTGGACCGATCCGGCTACACCGGCCCCTACCTCCCCGGCTTCGTCGCCGTCGACCCGGTCGTCGAGCCCGGCCCGCGCCGCTTCCAGGCCATCGACCACTGCGTCGGCAACGTCGAACTCGGCAAGATGGACGAGTGGGTCGGCTTCTACAACCGGGTCATGGGCTTCACCAACATGAAGGAGTTCGTGGGCGACGACATCGCCACCGAGTACTCCGCGCTCATGTCCAAGGTCGTCGCGGACGGCACCCGCAAGGTGAAGTTCCCGCTCAACGAGCCCGCGATCGCCAAGAAGAAGTCGCAGATCGACGAGTACCTGGAGTTCTACAACGGGCCCGGCGTCCAGCACATCGCGCTCGCCACCAACGACATCGTCGCGACCGTACGGGCCATGCGGGCGGCCGGCGTGCAGTTCCTGGACACCCCGGACTCCTACTACGACACCCTCGGCGAGTGGGTCGGCGAGACCCGCGTCCCCGTCGACACCCTCCGCGAACTGAAGATCCTCGCCGACCGCGACGAGGACGGCTACCTGCTCCAGATCTTCACCAAGCCGGTGCAGGACCGTCCCACGGTCTTCTTCGAAATGATCGAGCGCCACGGCTCGATGGGCTTCGGCAAGGGCAACTTCCAGCCGGCCGCCTGCAGGCACGCCTTGACCGAGTCGACGTAGAAGTAGCTGAAGTTGGGCGCGGTCTTCTTCGACTTGTCGCTGTAGTAC
>NZ_JBSFWT010000015.1:0-110310 GCF_053594975.1 Streptomyces sp. NPDC002537 | reverse complement strand
GACGTCAAGAAGGTCGCCGACCCCGACGGCGGCGAGCGCGCCGTCATCACCCTCGACGGCAAGTACCTCCCGACCAAGCCCTTCTGACCCACCGGACGGGGGCCCGAGCGGCCCCCACCGGTTTTCCCCCTTCAGAAAAACGCTCCCCCGGAGGAATCCCATGGACTTCGCACAGCGCACCATCGACATCGCCCGACGCAACGTCGAAGAGGGCGGCCGCCCGTTCGCGACCGTCATCGTCAAGGACGGTGAGATCCTCGCCGAGAGCCCGAACCTGGTCACCCAGACCAACGATCCGACCGCCCACGCCGAAGTGCTCGCCATCCGCGAGGCCTGCGTGAAGCTGGGCACCGAGCATCTGACCGGCACCACCATCTACGTCCTCGCCCACCCCTGCCCGATGTGCCTCGGCTCGCTCTACTACTGCTCCCCCGACGAGGTCGTCTTCCTCACCACGCGCGACGCCTACGAGCCCCACTACGTCGACGACCGCAAGTACTTCGAACTCGACACCTTCTACGGCGAGTTCGCCAAGGACTGGACCGAGCGGCGCCTGCCCATGCGCCACGAGGCGCGCGACGCCGCCGTCGACGTCTACAAGCTGTGGCAGGACCGCAACGGCGGCGAGCGCCGCGTGACCGGCGCCCCCACCGCCGTCTGAGAGGTGTGCCCATGTCCGATGTGATCGAGAAGGTGGCATGGCTCCGGCTGGACGCGGGCCGCCTCCTCGCCGCCCGCACCCACGGCCGTGACCTCTTCTACCTGCCCGGCGGCAAGCCCGAACCCGGTGAAACCCATGAGCAGGCGCTGGTCCGTGAGATCGCCGAGGAGCTCGGCGTGACCCTGGACGCGGCGACCGTGACGGCCACGCTGATCGTGGAGGCCGCCGCCGACGGCAAACCGGCCGGCACGGTGGTGCGCACGTTCTGCTTCACCGCCGACGGCTCCGGTGAGCCGGTGGCGTCCCGGGAGATCGCCGAGATCGCCTACCTGGCACACGGCGACCGGCCGCGTGCCAGTGCCACCGCCCGGGAGGTCCTGGACCGCCTGGCCGCCACCGGCGAACTCCTGCGCCGGTAGCCGCTCCCACTGCCCGTGCGCCGCCCCCCCCCCCGGGGCGGCGCACCGCGTTCTGTCCGGTCACCCCTGTGCGGACTCGGTGGTCGCGATCAGGGTCCTGGAGGTGAGGGTGCGGTGGACCGGGCACCTCTCGGCGATGTCCATCAGCCGCTTACGCTGGTCGGCGTCGAGGTCGCCGTCGAGCCGGATCTCCCGGGTGATCCTGTCGATCAGCCCCCCGCGGCCGGTTTCACCGTCGGCGCAGTCCTCGGCGCAGTCGTCGACGTGGACGCGCTGGTGGCGCAGGGATACGGTCACCTGCTCCAGCGGCCATCCCTTGCGTTCGGCGTACATGCGCACCGTCATCGACGTGCAGGTGCCCAGGGCGGCGAGGAGCAGGTCGTAAGGGTTGGGGCCGCTGTCGGCACCCGCCGGCTCGGGTTCGTCGGCCACCAGTACATGGGGGCCCGCCTGGATGTGCTGCCCGTAGGTGCCGACTCCGTTCTCGGTCACGACCACCAGGCCGTCGCCCGGCACTCGGCGCGCTTCCGATGCTGCGTCTGCCTGCTCAAGGGTGGGGTGCGACTCGGACATGCCTGCTCCCAGGTTTCGGCCACGGCGGTCAACTGTCATGAAGTTGATGTCTGGCGGGCGAAGAATCCCTTCGGCCCCACGTCAGTCACGGGGCCCCCGCTCGTAGCAATCGTAGTTGCGCTGAGCGACGATCTTGCCGTCGCGGAATTCGAGGAACGTCGCTATATGGGCGTACAGGACGCTCTCGCCCCAGGGCGCCGCGGCGAAGGCGGCGGTGAAGGTCCCGGTCCAGAAGACCTCCATGGCAACCTGGTCCCCCACCGCTACCGCGTTGAGCACTTCGAACTGCTGGTGGGCGAGCGTCGCGCGGCCCCGCTCCGAGGCCGCGAGCATGGCGTCCCGGTCGCGTACGACACCGTCCGGGAAGAGGGCGTTGGGGAACTCGCGGTGCTTGACGTCCTCGTGGAGGAATTCGGCGAGTTCTTCGCTGCTCGCCCACCGGGCAACGGCTTGGTGATAGCGCATCGCGGTATCGATGTTGGGATGCTGCTGACGGGTCGGCATGCGCCAACCCTAGTAGTTCCATTACCGCTTCCCGGTGGTGCCATTGTCGACGCGACCGGATCGCCGGAGGAAGGGCTGGATCCGGCTCGCCGGGCGCCGGTTCCTCCGATTCAGCCCATGGGCTCGCTGAGTTCGACGGCGCGGAGCGCTGCAGCGAGCGCTCGCTCGTCGCCTACGTCCAGCGCCGTGTCGGCCAGTTTGATGACATGCTCATCACCGTGAGCAAGGGCCCGCTCGAAAACTTCTTCGGCGCTGACGCGGCCGGGGGCCACGTACGGGACCGGGTCCTCCGTGGCGTACATCGCCGTCACCGCCGCGGAGGCCGTCCACGCCGCGTGCAGACCCGGCACCCATACCAACTCGGTCAGCCGCGGGCCACCACACCGCCAGCAGATCCTTCCCGGGGTGATCGGCGACGGCCCGGGTGAAGTACGCGATCCAGTCGGCGGCCCGGCGCGGGTCCCCCAGTGCGGCACGCCAGTCGGTGTCGGTGACGGGAGCCACAGCGGCGGGGAATTCCTCGAGCTTCTCCTCGTAGAGATCCAGCCAGCGGTGCAGGGCACCTGAGTACCCGTGTGCGGCAAGTACTTCCTACAGCCAAAGTCGCAAAGTCATCGCTCGGAGGACGGGAGGAACGGGCAGGCTGGACGGCACGGGGAGGAAGATCCTCAAGGCCGACTCACGGAGGCAGTGAACGTGACAGACGTATGTGGCAGCGCCGCGCGGGAGAGTGCCGCGCGGCTGATCGAGGAAGCCGTCGGGTACCTCTACCCCGCGGCGTTGCGCGCGGCGGCATCCGTCGGCGTGGCCGACCACCTGGCCCAAGGCCCCCGCACCCCCGCGGAATTGGCCGAGGCCACCGGCACCGACCCGGTGAGCCTCCGCCGCGTCCTGCGCTTGCTGTCCACCCGTGGCCTGTTCGAGGAGGACGACGAGGGCCGCTTCCGCCTGACCGAGGCCGGCGACGCGCTGCGTACGGACGCGCCCGTGTCCGTACGTTCAGCCGTGCTGATGCTGACGGACCGCACCATGTGGCTGCCGGCCGGGGAAATGACCCGCTGTCTGGAGGGTGGTACGTCGGCGTTCCCGTCCATCTTCGGCATGCCGTTCTTCGATCACTTCGCCAAGGACGCCGACACGGCCAGGATCTTCCACGAGGGCATGGCCTCGATGTCCGACGCGGAGAACGAGCCCATCGCCGACGCGTACGACTACCCCACGGCGCCGGCCACGGTCGTGGACGTCGGCGGCGGCCACGGCGGCCTGCTCCTCGCGGCGTTGCGCACGGGCCCGGCGAGCCTGCGCGGCGTGCTCTACGATCAGCCGCACGTCCTGGCCGGCCACCGGCTGGCGGACGCGGAGGACGTCGTGGGTCGCTGGGCCACGCAGGAGGGCGACTTCTTCACCACGGTGCCACGCGGTGACCTCTACTTCCTCAAGCGCATCCTGCACGACTGGGACGACGCCCAGTGCGTACGCGTCCTGCGGAACTGCCGCGAGGCGATGGCACCGGGCGGCCGCGTCCTGGTCGTCGACGCGGTCATCCCCGCCGGCAACGCCCCGCATCAGGGCAAGACGCTGGACCTGATGATGATGGCCTCCCTCGTGGGCCGGGAACGGACCGGGACCGAGTTCGCCGGGCTCTTCGAGGACGCGGGGCTGCGGCTGGCGCGGGTCATCCCGACAGGGACCGTCCTGTCGATCGTGGAGGCGGTACGGGCCTGAGGCGGTGCGGGCCGGGGCGGGTGGGTTGGCCGGAAACCAACCCCCGGCATCCCTATACGATCTTGGTCGCACACCTGCCACGCAACCGGGACCATGCACAAGTCGCCGGGGAACAGAGGTATCTCTACTCATGGTGAGAATCAAGATCGCGCGTTCGGTGACCACTCTCGCGGCCGCCGTGGCACTGGTGGCCGGAGGTGCGACGGGCGCGGCCGCCACGGAGGTCCCGGCCGCCACGCCGGACCTGTCCGGGGTGCGCGACGCACTGCAGCACATCGTGGACTCGGGGGCGCCGGGCGCGTTCGCGGTGATCCGGGATCACGGCAACCCTGAGCTCAGCCGGTCGCTGGCCATCGGCCGGGCCGACCTCGACGGCACGCCCATGAACGCCGACTGGCGGTTCAGGGTGGGCAGCAACACCAAGATGTTCACCTCGGTGCTCGTGATGCGCCTGGCCGAACAGGGGCGCATCGACCTGGACAAGCCGCTGCGCGACTACCTGCCGCAGGGGACGCTTCCGGAGAGCTGGCAGATCACCGGGCGCCAGGTGATGGAGCACCGCGCCGGGGTGTACGACCACACCAACGACCTCCTAGAACAGCCCGGTGAGGAAACCACCGCCGCCTTCGAGAAGCGCATCCGCGACAACGTCTACGAGCCCAGGGATCTCGTGGCCATGTCGGTGAAGCACGGCCTCCAGTACACCCCGGGGACCGCGTACTCGTACTCGAACACCGACTACGTGCTGATGGGTCTGGCCGCCGAGCACCTCACCGGGCGCCCCTACGCCGACCTGCTGCGCGAGCAGATCTTCGAACCGCTGAAGCTGCGCCAGACCTCCTTCACGGTGCCCGAGAAGAGCATCGCCGGGCCGCACGTCACCGGCTACCTCACCAATGACGACCGCAGCAAGCCGCTGCTCGACTCGACCGAGCAGACCGCGTCCTGGGTCTGGAGCGCGGGAGGCGTCGTCTCCTCCGCCCGTGACCTCGACCGCTTCATGACCGCGCTGCTCGCCGGGGGCTCGGGCGGGCTGGTCTCCGACGACTCGCTGCGGCAGATGACGAGCGTGCTCCCCACGAACACGGCGAAGGTCGGTTACGGGCTGGGTGTGCGGGAGTTCTCCCTCTCCTGCGGCAAGGTTCTCGGCCACGGCGGAATCGTCCAGGGCTACCAGACCCAGACGTTCGCCACCCCGGACGGCAAGCGCACCGTCGTCCTCTTCGCGAACGCGTCCAACAACGGGGTCATCACCCAGGGCCTGACGAACACTCTCGAGCCCACGTTCTGCGGCAAGGCACCGGCCGCCGCCACTCCGCAGAAGCGCTCGCTCACCCGGAACGGGACCGGTGTCCACCAGCTGCCCGTCGTCGAGGACACGCGCATCTGACAACCCGACAGCCCCGTCAACCCTGAGGCGACATGTTCCGTCCGCGGGGCAGGCGGTCGTGGAATTCCTCCAGGGCGGCCCGCTCGCGGTGGTCCCGGTAGGGGAGACGGCCGGTGAGAGCGACGGCGAGGTCCTCGCCGACGGAGTCGATCAGTATCCGGCCGGGGGTGGCCCAGCGCTTGAACCGGCCGCCGATCGCGGTCTCCACCGCCTGACCGGCCTCGGCCCGGTCCACGCCGATGCTGGTGAGGAACCAGCACAGCGCCAGTTCGGCCAGCCCGTACCAGCCGCTCTCCCCGCCCGAGTCCAGTACGAGCGTCACGAGCCGGACCGAGGCCCGCTCCAGATGCCAGCTGCGGTCCTCGGGGGAGGCTGCCAGCGGCGGCGCCAGCTCCGCAAAGGACCGGGCCAGCTTCTCCAACCACTCCCGCCACTCCAGCAGCGCGGCGACGGCGCGGGCGGCAGTCTCCTCGGGGGTCGTCACCGAGGAGACCCCGTTCCAGCTGCCGATGACCCCGCCGTGCCGGTAGCACCAGTTCCACCCCAGGGCCCAGTTCCCGTAGCGCTCCCGGATGATCGCGTCCACCTGGCGTTCGCACCAGTGCTCCCCCTCCCACCAACCCTCCCTGCCGGAGAGCACGGGTGGCACCCATTCGCGGATCAGTGCGCAGAGGCGGGTTTCCTCGTCCTCGTCCCATGTGAAGAGGTGTCGGGCCGGATCGAGATCGTCCCAATGCGACAGGTCCGTGGGCGCGGCGGGGGGCACGCGGTTCTCGGGGAAGGGCAGCGTGTCTCGGTTGTACGTCAGTGTCGGGTCCACTCTTCTGTCCGGTGCGACGGGGCCGACAGTCTCGGCCTGCGGGGCCCGGGTTGGCCAATCAGCTTAATGGATCGAGGCCCGGTCCAGCGCGTCCAGCCCGTCGGCCACGGCGTCACGACCGGCCCGGGGCGTTCCGCGCACACGCCGAAACCCCCTTGGCATGATGAGAGGCACGTTCGCTCCCCACCCATAGGAGTCGTCGATGGCAGTCCGTCGCGTGGTGCCCGATGTCCGGTCGGACGCCCTGGAGGAGAGCCGGGAGTTCTACGGCCTGCTGGGCTTCGAGGAGGCGATGAACCTCGGCTGGATCATGACGCTCGTCTCACCGTCGAACCCCACGGCCCAGGTCAGCTTCCTGAGCAGGGACATGACCGCTCCGGTCGTGCCCGACATGAGCGTCGAGGTGGACGACGTGGACGCGGTGTACGAGGCGATGCGCGGGAGCGGCGCGGACATCGTGTACCCGTTGACCGACGAGGAGTGGGGTGTGCGCCGGTTCTTCGTCCGCGACCCCAACGGCCGGGTGGTCAATGTGGTGAGCCACCGCTGATCCCCGTCCTGGCGAGAAGGGGCCGGCTGCGCGCAGCCGGCCCCGGAACGACAGGGGCTCAGCCGGCGGGGCTCGGTGCCTCTGGGCAGAGGCAGGCGTTCCTCGACAGCTGTGCACCCTTTACCGGCGGAGCCGGCAAGTGGCCCGATCCGGCAGGGCCGCCACACCCCCGTGGCGGCGGCCCGGTCCCGGCTCAGCACAGCCGGGTTGCGGCGTACACCTCGATGGCGGCCCGCTGGTACGCGGCCAGGCCCGGCGCGATCGACTCGTACACCGCGCGCCAGTGCTCGTTCTCCACGCAGCAACGCCCGATCGCGCGGTACTCCTCGGCGGTGGCTGCCCGGCTCCGGGCCAGCGTCCGGTACTGGGTGCCGATCTCGGCCTGCACCGCGTCGGCGTCAGCGGGCAGGCCGGTGGCCAACAGCTCCGCCAGCCGGATCATCTGCGCCGTGCGCTCACGCTCGTCGGCCTCGATATCGGTCTTACTCAACGCCGCGGTACGCCGCTCGACGGCCCCGACCAGCTCCGGGAAACCACGCAGGACCTTCATGCACTCGGCAGGCCGGATACCCTCGAACAGGTTCTCCGGCCGGCTGATACTGATCATGTCTGCGCCCTCCTTCCTGGACTGCTCCAGTTCGGTGATCGTGCGGGCGACGGTGCCGGCCAGGGCATCCAGCCGGTCGCGCTCGGCGAGCAGCCGACGGTGATGGCCCCGCAGAGCCTCCAACTCGCCGACCTGCGCGGCCAGAATCCGGCCGATCTCAGGCAGCCCCAGGCCCAGCGCCCGCAGCACGAGAACCTGCTGCAGCCACAGCAGCTGGCGATCCTCGTAGTAACGGCGGCCGTTGGCCCCGATCCAGGCCGGCGGCAGCAGGCCGATCTCGCCGTAGTGCCGCAGCGTCCGGGCCGTCACACCCGACATCCGGGCAACCTCCGCGATCGACCAGGCCACCGCCGCCTCCCTCACCCGTGCTTCACCGGGCCGGAACCCACGGCCCTGCTCAGGACGGTAGAGGCTTCCGCTACGGCAGGTTCAACCCCAACTCTCAGCTTCTTGCACGCCGATCGGCGGCCGCACGGACACCGAGGGGCCGTTCGGCTCTCAGGGGCCACTCGGGCGAAGATCGCCGCCCGGTTGCGTGGCCGCCATCCCCGCCACCAGGTCGCGGTGCATCGGCGACGTCGCTCGGGCATGCACCAGGCCGGGCATGCCGGGACCCGTACCGGTCTGCGTCACCACCGGCGCCGGCTGCGTGCCGTGCACTACATCCGTCACCGGCCCCGTACCGGCCGCGTCCGCCACTCCCGCCTGCACCTGCCACGAGCGCGGTGGAACCCCGAGCGTCGCCGGAGGCACCGATGAGCACAGCGGATGCCGTCGACCGCGAAGCCGCCTGGCTGACCACCAGCGGCGACGGACTGCCTGCTCTGCTGGCCACCGCGGGCGGCCCGTGGGGGCAACATCCAGGCCTACCAGCCCAGGACCCCGGGCAAGCGCAGCACCAATGTCTTCGTCCTTCGGCTCACGATCCACGACAAGCGCTTCGCCAACGTCCGCCGCATGCCCAGCTACGAATTCGTCCTCAAGTTGATCTGGCCATTGTCGTCCGGCCAGGGTGTGGCCGAGGCCGACCAGTGGGCTTTCGACGCCGCGGTGGACGAACTCCTCGCGCGCATCGACGGATTCCCTGACGACAAGTCGCATGGCGGGCGTTTCCGGGCGGTCGCGGAGGACGGTGAATTTCATTCCGAAATCGCCTGTTCTGCCAACGATCTCGAAGTCACCTGCTAGCGATGGATGCTGCGACAGGCCCCCATCGGACGTGGGTCAGATGGCGTCGATGGCGATGTCGTCGACGTAGAAGGCACATTTGGAGTCGGTCTTGGACTCCTTGGCACCGCCGGTGGCGTTGTTCTGCCACGGACCGTAGTACGTGAAGCCCGCGTAGCACTTGACCTTGGCCCGCCAGGAAACGTTCATGGTGCCAGTGCAGCTCAGTGCCCCGTTCCACGCGGTGTCTGCCGTGGCGACGCAGTCCAGGCTGCCGTAGCGGAACCGCTCGCCCGGCTTGACGGCCGAAGCGGGGGAAGCCAAGAGCACCATGGCCGCAGCGAGCGCGGTGCCGACACCGGCGAACCTTCGGACAGTGAGTTTCACGCCACCTTCTCCCTCGGGTTGACAGCTCCTTGAGACTACCGGCGGGAAGCGTCCCGATAGGGGACAGCGCCGGAACAGGCCTGGAAGCGTTCCCGGTTCAGCCAGGAAAGACGGGGACAGAGACTGCAACGATCAGAAACGCTCAGGAGTCACACAACCCGCCGAAAAGACCCTGGCAGCACGCCCGACCGGCCATGGGGAGAGCCAAAGGAGGGGTCAGACCAGGGTCCACTGCTGGTTGGTGCCGGCGTTGCAGGTGTACTGCTCTACGCGCGTCTCGTCCTGGGTGCTGAAGGCCAGCACGTCAACGCATTTTCGGCTGTTGGCATTGATGAGCTGCTCATACGGGGGACCTCCCGCTGAACGCCCGCCTCCGGCGGCCGACGCGGACTGCAGTTGAACAGTTTCCAGCCCGACCCGCGCCGAACACCGCTTCCCCGCCTTCGCCGCTCTCAGCCTGCTGCACCACACGGACAAGACCCTGCTCGTCGACGGCATCTACGGCGACACCCCGGCCGTCACCAAGATCCTCATGGCCCAAGAGGGTTTCTGGCGGGAGAAGTTCGCCCGGGAAGCGGCCGCGTACCACGCCTTCGCCCGCAGCACCCCGCCGGTGCACCTGCCGCGCCTGCTGGGCGCCGACGCCCAGGCGGGCATCGTGATCCTGGAACGCATGCCCGGCCAGCCGCTCCACACCGAGCGCTGCCCTCCCGTACCGCTTCAGCCCTCCCGGGTGCGGGCGGCCGTGGACACCGTGGGACGGCTCGCCCACTGGCGCCCCGCACCCGGGGCGTTCACGCAGGTCTGGGACTACCCGCAGCGCTTCCAGCGCTACCACGGCTACGGGCTGCTCGACACGGACGACCACCGGGCCCTGGCCCACCTGCTCGACACCGCCGGGGCCGACCGGCACTTCGCCCACGGAGACCCGTTGCCCGCCAACATCCTCATCAACACCCGCCCCGACGAACGCCGACACGATGTCTCCCTGATCGACTGGGAGTTCGCCGGCTATTACCTGCCCCACCTGGACTGGGCCCTGCTGTGGGTCCTGCTCGCCTCCGATCCCAGCGCCCGCGTCCTGATCGAGGAACGCGTCCACCAGGGCGGCCCCGCCCGCGCCGCCGCCTTCACCGTCAACACCGCGATGGTGCTCACCCGCGAGCTGCGCACCCACCGCGACGAGCTCCCGGCCCCCTGGGCCCAACGCCGACTCGACGGCCTGGAACGCGACTGGACGGCGCTGCGCGCCCGCCTGCACCGCGACCCGCACCCCCGGAGGCCCTGATGCGCATCGCGCTCGTCCACCGCGACCTGCACGCCATCACCCGCGGCGGCATCTGCACCCTCTACCGCAGCCTGGCCGCCCGTCTGGGCCACGAGGCCACGTTCATCACCCAGCACACCCCGCGCCCGCGTCAGCCAAGTACTCGACGACCTGCGGCCCGATGTCGCCGAGTGCTCCACCTGGGAAGCCGAACTCCTCCACTACGCCTCACGCGACCGCGAGGGTCGCGCCCCGGTCCTGGTGCGCGCGGAGTTCTCCGCCCGCGCCCTGGGCAATCACCGTCTCGCCGACGACGAGAACACGCTTCTGAGCGTGGCTGACGGTGCCGTCGCTGTCAGCCACTTCGCCGCCGACGACATCCATGCCGCCTACGGCCGGCGCCTGCCCGTCCTGCACAACGGAGTGGACCGCACCCCGCTTCGTCCCTGGTCCCCGCAACGCACCCCTGCACGCCGGGAACCTCGTGCGCCTCACCCCCGGCGGGCAGATATCCCAGCGGGAGCCGCTGCCGCGGGCGTGCCCGGACACCGACGCCCTGTGGCAGCGCCTCGCGACCCGGCCCGGCGACATGCGGCACCGACTGCTGTGGCTGGGGAAGATGACCGTAATGAAGGGCTTCGACCGCCTCCAGGACCTTCTCCCGATGCTGACCGACCGCGCCGTCGTCACCCTCGTCCTCGGTCACGGCCTGGTCCACCACCCCGTCGCCCTCCACCAGCACCCCCACGTCCAAGTCGTCCAGGACCTCCACGACAACGACCTGCCGGGGCTGTACCGCAGCGCCGACTACCTGCTGTCCACCTCCCGCTGGGAAGGCTTCGGCCTGGCCATCGCCGAAGCCCTCGCCTGCGGCACCCCCGCCCTGCTCCCCTCCACCCTGGGCACCGCCCCGGAACTGCTCACCACCCCCATCGCGAGCACAACCTGGAACAACGCACACCACCTCGCCGACCTCCTCGACACCCCACCGCAGCTATGCCACCCCGGGAGGTGTGGGATGACCTCTACCGACGGCACCTGGACGAAGCCCTCGCCCGGATCTGAACCAGCTCCGGAGCCCCCGCGAGGCTGTCGTGCGGAACCGGAGCCGGACCGGCTGACCGGCTTCCATGTCCGCTGGTACAGCCACCACGAGGGCCGCGCCGTCGGTCCGTTCGCGTCCTTCGATGACGTCATCCGCTACATGACCGATCACCGTCTGCCGGGTCCCGACGAGCTCCTCGTCCCGGCCGGCAGGTAGAAGGGGAGAGGGCTCTATCGGATCCGGGCATCCGACGCGGGTGCGGGACGTGCTGCCGTTGATCGCGAAGCGGATCGGCTGAGTCCCGGCGCGCCGACGGGACTCTCCGGCCTGGGGGAAGCGTGCCGAGGCAGTGGGGCCAGGGCCCGGTCCTGTCCCCACTGGGCGAACTGGTGGCTCAGCCCCACCACTTGTGCCACATCGTCCCGTCATTCCCCCGGGCGAAGACGTCGATGCGCCCGGGTCCCCAGGATGTCGCCGCCGGGGACGAGGTCAGGCCGTTCCCCAGTGTCTCCCACCCCGACCAGCCGTTGTCGTACCACTTGTGCCCCAGTGCGTCGCCGCTGACGACGAATGTGTCCAGGCGGCCACGTGCCCAGGACGACACGGCCGGGTCGGAGGTGAAGTAGCCGCCGAGCGACTCCCAGCCCGACCAGCCGTTGTCGTACCACTTGTGCCACATCGTGTTGTCCGTGCTGCGGGCGAACGTGTCGATGCGGCCCGGTGCCCAGGACACGGCGGCGGGTGCGGAGGCCAGGCTGCCGCCCAGGGACTCCCAGCCGGACCAGCCGTTTTCAAACCATTTGTGCCAGAGTGCGCTGTCGCCGCTGCGGGTGAAGACATCCAGTCGGCCACGGGCCCACGACGACACGGCCGGCGTGTCGGTCACGTAGCCGCCGAGGGACTCCCACCCGGACCAGCCGTTGTCGTACCACTTGTGCACGAGGGTGTTGTCCGTGCCTCGGGCGAACACGTCGATGCGGCCCGGTGCCCAGGACACGGCGGCGGGTGCGGAGGCCAGGCTGCCGCCGAGCGACTCCCAGCCGGACCAGCCGTTGTCGTACCACTTGTGCCAGAGCGCGTTGTCGGAGCCGCGGACGAAGGTGTCCAGGCGGCCGTTGCTCCAGGAGGACACGGCCGGGGCGGAGGTCAGGCCGCCGCCGAGGGACTCCCAGCCGGACCACGCCTTCACGGTCGGCGCGGCTGTCGCTGCGGCGGGGGCGAGGAAGGAACCGAGGAACAGGAAGAACGAAGCGAGGAGGACGGGTAACGAGCGTCTTCGCATGCTGGATTCCTTTCCAGGGAAGTGCGGGCGGTCAGACAGTAGAGGAGCGGACGGCTGCCGGACAGGAGTGAACCGGCCCTCCCCGCAGAGCGCCGGGCAGAAGGCGCCGGCCATAGGCCGCCAGGCGGCCCAGCCACCCGGACACCCGGCTCCCAGGGCCGCGGCGGATGCGGGAGCGCCTACTGGCTCGGCTCGCTCCAGCGCATCGAACATGAGGGTGAGACGGTCACGACCGCCGATGACCTGGAGACCGACGCCGTGGGCTTCACCGCCACGCCGGGGGTGACCGGGGCGACGGTGACCGCCGCCTCCTACACACCGGACGAGACGCCGACCACGGAGTCGGCGGGGCGCATCCTGATCAGCGAGTCCGTCCAGGCCAGCGTCGAGCCACTCGGCGAACGCCCGGCTGGGGAGGCATATTCGGCGAAACAGCGGCGGGCCATGGCCGGCCGGGGCCAGGCGATGACCGACGGCTCGTACTCCATCAGGACCCGGGCCGACCTGCGCCGCGCGATCCGTGCCGTGGGCCGGGGCGGCGCAGATCACGACGTAATCCGGCGGCACATCATCCAGCGCGCCACCGCCCTCGGTCTGGTGTCGATGATCCCCGATACCTGGAACAAGGACGGTTCGATGGAGGAAACGTTCTCCACCCGGCTCGGGGAGATCCGCGAGTTCTACCCCGACGGCCCCGAGGGCGGCGACGGCTTCTGCATCGACGCCTACAACGGGCCCCTCAGCCTCACCATGCGGGCCTGCGGCATCGACCCGGCCGAACTCCGCACCATCACAGCCGCGGCCATGACCGCCGCCGTGGAGGCGCTCCAGGCCATGGACCCGGACATGGACGCCGACATCGACGTCGCTGGCGCTCCCCACGCCGGTACCGACGGCGACATGGGCACCAGCAGCGGCGAGTCCGCTCCGCCTGTGCCCGGCCCGCTGCTCACCGCCGAGCACTTCGACGCCGTCCGGGCCGCCGCAGCCGCAGGCGACCTGAAGCCCGGCACGTTCATCACCGCTCAGGTCGTCACCGAAGCCCTCGCTAAGACCGCCCCGCCCACCGGAGGCGCGGCCACCAGCCTGCCCCGTAACAGCCAGCTGCCCCCCTGCAGCCCCCGCTTGCGGGGGCCTTCGCCATCCCCAGCCCCCACCCAGCTCCATCCAGCCCCGTCCGGTGAGCATCCGGTGGGGTTTTTGCACGAGAAGAGGTGCCTCTCGTGCCCACAGAGCTCGAAGAGGCCATCACCACCGCGGGAGCCGTCTCCCCGCTCATCCCTAAAGCGATCGACCCCGTCCTGCTGAAGTACCAGCGCCGGTAAGCCCCGCTGCTGGCCGCGATCCCGTCGAAGCAGTGGAACTCTACGCAGTACTTCTTCAACCGCCGCACCCAGCGCCCGGATTCCGGTGGCGTAGTGGATGGCGGTGCCCGGCCGATCGGTAACTCCACCTACGAGCAGGCCGTCTTCAACATCAGGCTTTACCAGGCCGTCGACAGCATCACCGGCTACGCGCAAACCGTCACCCGCGACATCGTCGGCGACCTCCGCCAGATCGAACTCGACGGCACCGTCACAGACCACCACGGGTTCCACCAGCACCGTCACCCTGTCCTTCGCCACCCCGACCAACCTGCCGGACGGCGCCCCCCGGTCCTCTACAAGGTCTACCGGGGCACTGCCACCGGCACCGAGTCGCTCGTCGGGATAGTCGACGCCTTCGACACCACCGGCACGGCCACCACGTCCATCATCGACACCGGCACGAACCTGCTGACCAACAGCTCGGCCAACACCGGGCCCAGCGCCTACCAGAGCGGCAACACCGGCGCCTTCCCACGCAGCGGCGCCAACGCCCAGGAAGACGTCTACCTCGTGCCGCGGGACCCGGACTTCCTGGTCCGGCCCTACACCCGCGACATGCAGATCCTGCCGCTCGCACCGACCGTGAGCGCGCCCGGTACCTTGCCTTTCGCCGTCCTGACGGACACCACGCTCGCATGCCACGGCAGCAAGTACGTGGGCAGACTCTCCAGGCTCTCTGCAACTCTGTAGCCGCTGCTCATGCGGTTTCTGAGCGCATGTCACCGCAGCGGCCTAGGCTGAAGCCCCGCCAACTTGGTTCTCGCTGGTCAAGAGGGCTGGTGTGCTGCTGCCGAGGGGTCCTCGGGTCGGTGGCGGGCGGTAGCCCGCCGTGTTGATCGTCGGGCAGTGGTCACGGGCGGTCTGCCCGTTTCCAGGTCACGGGGCAGAGCGGGTTCGTGGGCTCGCGGGATGACGGAGATCAGCGAAGTCGCCGAACGCGTCGCCGCCTGCCGGGCCGAACTCGAGGAGGAGGAGAAGCTCCTGGTCGAGCAGCTCGAGAAGGTCCGCCCCGAGCGCGAGGACCTCGCCGCGGCGATGCGCGTGTGGGAGCGCATGCACGCCCAGCTTCAGACGGAGAAGGCGACCACGCAGGCGGTGCCCACGCAGGTAGGCGGCCGTGGCGTACTGCTGGTCCCGCACCGGGAGGCGGGCGTCGGCGAGGACGCGCTGCCGCCGGACCACCAGCGGATCATGCAGATCGTGCGGGAGGCGGGAGGCCCGGTACGCGTCAAAGACGTCGGCACCGTGCTCGGCCTCGAAGTCGAGGTCAAGGGGCGGCTGGAGCCGCTGCGCGGCAAGTTGGCCAAGCTGTCCGGCCGCGGCTGGCTGCGCAAGCTGCCCGCGCATCGCCGACATGGCCGGCGGCAACCAGATCGGCGAAACGACGATACGGCGCTGGCGTGACGAGCTGATCACGCTGCTCGCCGCCCGCGCCCCGCGCCTGGACCGCGCCCTGAAAAGGATCGCCAGGCGGGGCGGCGAAGTCGTCCTGATCGACGGCACCTTCATCCCCACCGTCCGCCGCACCGGCAAGGACAACCGGCCCAACTACTCGGGAAAACACCGACGTCACGGCCTGCGCTTCCTCGCCCTGACCGACAAGAAGGGCCACCTGATCTGGATCTCCGCGGGCCCGCCCCGGCCGCACCCACGACATCACCGCCGCCCGCCGCGACCACATCCTCGAGCAACTGCGTGCCACCGGTCTCGGCGCCCTGGCCGACCTCGGCTTCCTCGGCCTGGACAACGATCCCGACGCCCCGGTCGTCGTCACCGGCTACAAGGCCACCCGCGCCCGCAAGCTCACCGACGGCCAGAAGAAAGCCAACCGCGTGCTCGCCGCCGCACGCGCCCCCGTCGAACACGGCTTTTTTCGCCCACCTCAAAATGTGGCGAACCCTCACCAAGCTTCGCACCGACCCCGCCCGCGCCACCGGCCTCTTGCGCGCCCTGCTGGTACTCACGAACCTCGAGGTCAACCGCTGACGGACGATCAGGCGGGCGGCTTGGTGGACACACCGAGCCGGTCGGACCTGCGCTGCGGGGTCAGAGGGCGTAGGTGCTCGGCCGCCTGTCCTCGAGCGGGGCAATCGACACTCCGTCGTCGAAGACGAGGCGTTTGCCACGGAAACGGTCGAGATCGATCCGAGCCGTCAGCACTTCCTCACACCGGGCTTGCTGAACAGCGAGGACTTCGCCATTGGGTGCGACGATCTGGCTGAATCCGAGAAAGTCTGTTGTCTTTTCGCTGTCGGGTCGATTCGCCACCAACAGATAGACCAGGTTCTCGGCCGCGCGTACCCGCGCGAAATGCTCGGCCAGAATGCGCGACTGCACCGACCAGACGGTGGGCACCGCGATTATGTCCGCACCAGAAAGTGCAAGCGTGCGAGCAATTTCGGGGAATCTCGTTTCATAGCAGATCATCACGCCCAAGCGCCCCAATGGCGTGTCGAAGACCGAGACACCCGACGCGGGAGGTTCGTCCACGAACCGGTCCGCCCCCAGCGGCGGCAAGTGAGCTTTGCGGTGGACCCCGACGTGCCCCTCGGGGCCGATTACGAACGCCGAGTTGTACAGGCTGCCACCATCCTTCTCGAGAGCACCGACAACCAGATGTAGATTCAGCCGGGCCGAGAGTTCGGCGACTGTTGCCAGTTCGGGGCCGTCGGCCGTGACGGCGACGGCATCAGCTTCGCCGCGAGAATCGAATAAATAACCCGTCAGGCCGCATTCGGGAAATACGATCAGCTCGACCCCCGTGCTTGCCGCCGCCTCGGCCGTTTCCGTTATCCGCCGTAGGTTTGCATCGATATCACCTGGCACACAACCGATTTGCGCCACGGAAACCGATCTCGAGCTGTCCACGATGCACCACTCCTCATCTCGCTGACCGGGTACGTGTTCCGCGGCTGCACGCAAGTGCTGTAACGGATCACATGCCGACAACCCACTCGGCAACGATGCATTCAAGATCGAAGAGTGTCAAGGAATCACACCCGGTTCACTCGGTAGCCTGCGACCATCAGCCGCTGATCCACGCAGCGTGACAAGCTGTTGGGCACATGGCTTGCAGGTCTTCTCGTAGATCTCGATTACCCATCAACAGTGGCGTCCTTCACCCCTTTGAACAGCGCAAATCCCTGGACTGGACCCGGGGCTGAATCCATGTCGAGTTCGGCCCGGCAGGCGGCGACGCGTTCGGCGACTGTGACCACTACCCGACGATCAAGACGGCGGGCTACCGCCCGCCACCGACCCGAGGACCCCTCGGCAGCAGCACACCAGCCCTCTTGACCAGCGAGAACCAAGTTGGCGGGGCTTCACTGTTCCTGAGCCAGTCCACTGACGGCGACGAGCGGAGTTCGTCACTACTCCGCCCTTCTGCCGGAGACCGCTGGAGGCAGTGTCCGACGTGAGCGAGCGAAGCGTGGCCGCAGTCCGCGAGCCCGTTGCCGACGTACAGCCTGACCCTGTACGACACCAGGGGACGCCGAGCCGCCTGGTGCACGAGCCGAGGTCGCCTCACCCATGCATCGGGATGTGGCTCTGGTCAGCCCATGACGGGCTCACCGTCGTAGAGCCCGTCGAAGTGCTGGAATCCCTCCGGTCCGAGTACCGCGAACCCGCCACCTGAAACGCACTGTGCCTTGGTTGCAAAGTTCGGCGCGGCCTGCGCACTGCCGGTGGCTTCGATGACCAAGGCAATGGCGGTACAAGCGGTCAGGGCGGCCGAGGCTGCAAGGCTCCTCATGTTCATGGCCTTCCCTCTCCTTCCACTGATCAACCGGTGCAGTCCTGGACCCCCTGGCTGGGATTGCGGACACGGGCCTTGAGACTCGCACCACCTTCTCCACCAGCCAGAGGATTTCCGGTCAACCCGATAGCAGTGTGCGGCCCTCTGAGGGCTTCCGGGCCGTGGCGTCCCGCTTCGGCAAGCGCGTATGTTTCTTTCACGGCACCGTCATCGTTGCCGTCGTCCGACTATGGCTTCGCTTATGAGCCTTCGGGTAGAAATCAGGACGGGGGGTACCACTCCTGGCTCGCCCCGCTGTTGCAGTCCCGGATTACCAACCCCGTCCCGTCGGCACTGCCTGCGTCCGCGGTGTCAAGACACTTGTTGGAGTTCGGGTTGACCAGGGTTCCGCTGGTCAGTTGCCACTTCTGGCCGACTGAGCCGTCGCAGTACCCCCTCAGGACGTTGGTGCCGCTGGAGGTACCGGAACCGTCGACGGTCATGCATTGGAACTGCACATGGAAACTGCCGTCATTGGCCAGCACCCAGTTCTGACCGTCCTGCCACTGACTGCACGTCTGCAGTTCCAGTTGCGTGAAGGTGTCGGTTCCCACGCACTTCCCGGCGATTCCGGTGATCGGTCCGGAAGAAGAGTTGCCGATGGCATCCCGGTGCGTGGTGACTTCGTTGTCCCTCGTGACGCTCGCCTGGTTGGCGCACGTGCTGCTCAACGAGGTGCTGCTCACGGAGGCACTCACATTCGTTCCCGTGGAGGCGTCGGTTCCCGTGGGAGCGGAGAACAGCGCCGCGGAGTACGGCTCATCGGAGCAGGTGGCCGCGTCGTAGTTCCAGTCGAAGTACTCGGCCCAGTCCTTAGCACTGGGTTGGCCTCGTGTGTGATTCCCTGATCCTGCTAGAAATGCCAGTTCTGGTCGGCGTTCCCATTGCACTCCCACTGGACCGCCGAAGCACCCCAGGCGGTACTGGCGTTCGTGATGCCGAGGCACAGGCCGGAGTTGAGGTTGATCAGGCGGAAAGAGTTCCCGCTGATGGCGCTGTAGAGCCACTTCTGATCGGGGTTTCCGTTGCATTCCCACTGGACCGCCTGCGCTCCCCAGGACTTGCCGGCGTTGTCGACCCCGAGACACAGCCCGTGGTCGTTGGTCATCGTGTAGTAGGAAGCGTTGCCGGTGGGGTGGAAGGTCCATCTCTGGTCGGCGTTCCCGTTGCATTCCCACTGGACGGCGCGGGCGCCCCATGCGCTGCTGTTCTGGTCGACGCCGAGGCACAGCCCGTCATTGTTGTTCCGGACCGCGGAACCGCTCGCAGCCGCAGAAGGTGCAACGACAAGCGCTGCGCCGACAGCAAAGGCCAGGCCGACAGACATGGTGGTGATTCTTCGCAGAAGATGGGCCACGGAAATCCCTCTCGTGTCTCAACGACATGACGGATCCAACGATGGCGCGATAGGCGGACTCAGAGTACGGCTGTCATGAACGGGTGAACAGACAGTCCGGGCCGCGCCCCTTCCTGGATACCGGATACCGGCCATTCGAATTGTCCGCCATCGAGCCGAAAACACCGGGTTCCGAGTCTCTGTGCGGTCGCGCCCGGACTCACCCTATGCCTTGCTGACGCAGCATCCGCCTGGGTATGCCCTCTTCACGAATGGCGGTGCACGCTATGGCCGAAGTCGCCGATCTGTGGGTGGCGCTCCGCGCCGAGACTGCCCCGTTCCGCTCCGTGAAGATGGCCTCCGTTCTTTTGGACGTGCTCGCGGATGCGTTCCTCCTCGACCATGCCGGCCCGGAGCATCGTCTTGGCCGATGCCTCGTTGAGCGGTGATCGGGCACCCCAGGTCCTGTGGAGGTCCAGGTCCTCGAAGCCGAGGCCGAGGAGCAGTTGAACAGTTTCCAGCCCGTAGCCGACGCCCCAGACATCGGGGCGCAGCGCGAAGCCCAAGGCGGCTGCGCGCTGCTGGTGGGGTCGTGGGCCAGGCGGCCGAAGCCGATCAGGGTGTTGGTGGCGAGTTCGCGGAGCTCCAGGCGCGGCGGCTGACCGGGGACATGCCAGGGCGCTCTACCGGTGCGCGTCAGCATAGGAGGGCAAGCCGGTGGGGGCTGTATGTCTCGGTCTCCGCGCGGAGTTCCTGCGCGGCTGCCGCGTCACGGGCAGGCCCGAGAAGGGTGTGTTGCCGACGCGGGCGGCGGAGGCGATGATGCCGCGGTTGCGCTGGGCGGGGGCGAGGTCGAGCACGGGACGGAGGGCTTCGGCTGCGCCCTCGACACCGTCCGGTCAGCCCCAGTCACTCTTATAGCTGCTGTCACCGCGCAGGTGGCTGCCATCGCCCACCCTGGATCGTAGGTCGCGATCGAGGGTGGGGGTCCTGCCGCTCCCCAGGTCGCGTCCATTCCGGCCGGGATCGACGTCCACATTTCAGGGATGGCCGTGCCCCAGCCCTTCTTGGGCCGGGGCACGGGCTCCTGACGTGTGCTAACCGGCCACTTCAGCGCGCGGATGCGGGATCACGATCTCGTCGCCCCGGCGCAGGGAGACGGTCCGCTCCGGTACGGGGACCCGGATGCCTTCGGCGCGGTAGCGCTGGTGGAGGCGTTTGATGAACTCGTGCTTGATGCGGTACTTGTCGCTGAACTCGCCGACGCCGAGGATCACCGTGAAGCCGATCCGGGTGTCTCCGAAGGTGTGGAACCGGACCGCCGGTTCGTGGTCGGGAACCGCACCGGCGACGTCTCTCATCACGTCCCCGGCGACCTCGATGGTGACCCGTTCGACGTGCTCCAGGTCGCTGTTGTAGGCGACGCCCACCTGCACGGTGACGTTCAGCTTCTGCTCGGGCCGGCTGAAGTTGGTCATGTTCGTGCCGGCGAGCTTGGCGTTGGGAATGATGACAAGGTTGTTCGCCAGCTGCTCCACCACGGTGTTGCGCCAGTTGATGTCGACGACGTAGCCCTCCTCCCCGCTGCTGAGCCGGATGTAGTCACCGGGCTGGACCGTCTTCGAGACGAGGATGTGCACGCCCGCGAAGAGATTGGCCAGCGTGTCCTTCAGGGCCAGGGCGATCGCGAGGCCGCCCACGCCGAGGGCGGTGAGCAGCGGGGCGATGGAGATGCCGAGCGTCTGCAGGATGACGAGGAAGCCCATCGCCAGGACCGCGATGCGCGTGATGTTCACGAAGATCGTGGCCGATCCGGCCACACCGGACCTGGCCTGTGCCACGGAGTGCACAAGGCCGCCGACCACACGGGCGGCGGTGAAGGTCGCGACCAGCATGACGCACGCCGTCAGTATGTGGTTGACGGCGTTCCCGACGGGGTGGGTCAGTGGGAGGGCCGCGGCGGCCGCCGCCACTCCGCCCGCCACCGCGCCCCAGGGGGCGAGCGTGCGCAGCACGTCGACGATGATGTCGTCTCCGCCCCACTGGGTCCGGAGGGCCTGCTTGGCGAGCCAGCGCAGCAGCACCCGCAGCACGAGGGCAGCGGCCAGGCCGGCGGCGATCGCGATGCCCGCGAGGATGATGTCGTCCAGTGTCAGAGCCCGGCTCACCGACGCCCCCTGCGCGGTATGGAGAGCGGAGCGGCGGCGTCGGACGCCGCCGGAAGCCGGGAATAACGGTTTGTCACCTTGTACCTGCCTGTTCTCGACAAGAATCGCGAGGAGCAATCCTGCACCACGCCGGTACCGGCCCCGTACAGCCGGGTGCCCTCAGGTCCGGCTCGGGCCACCGGTCCGCTCGGCGGGGGCTCAGGAGGGTGGCGGGATGTTCGGGTCTGTGCCGTGATGGCAGGATGAGGCCCATGTGGGAAACCGAACACGACGCGGCGGCAGGTGGGTTCATACGTGACGGCGTGTGGGTCTCCGTCCCGCGGCTGGAGACCGTGACCGCCCCGGCTCACGCGCTCATCCTGGTCGACGCGCAGGTCGCGTTCCTGTCCGGGGCAGAGGCCGTACCGGATGCCGGGCATCTCGTGGGTCGGCTCGCGGCACTGCTGGAGCGGGCCCGCGAGGCCCGTGCGGTGGTGGTGCACCTGCGCAACGACGGGGAGCCGGGAGCCGTGGACGAGCCCGGCACGCCCGGCTGGCAGCTGTACTTCCCGGTGGCGGACTCCCCCGGCGAGCACGTCGTGGGCAAGGCGGACGACGACGGCTTCGCGGGGACGGGGCTCGGTCCGCTGCTCGAACAGAGCGGTGTGCGGCGTGTGGTGATCGCCGGGGTGCTCTCGGAGATGTGCGTCAGCGCCACGGTGCACGGCGCGCTCGCCGCCGGGCTGGAGGTCGTCCTCCCGCACGACGGGCACGCCACGTACGGGCTGGACGACATTCCGGCGTCGGTCGTGTCCCGGGTGGCCGAGCACGCGCTGGGGTCCGACCCGGAGTTGGTGCGCTCGGTCGACGGGGTGCGGTTCGCGGACGCGGCGGGCTGACGGCCCGTCCGTCGGTGAGCGGGATCCCGGGGTCCGCCCCGGGCGCGGTATCGATGGGGGGTGGCCGCGCCCGGTTCGCCGGAGGAGGAGACCCGGTCAGTAGTGGACGGCGCCCGGCTGGCGGTGGTGCGTGGCCGGGGTGGCTCCGCCGCCCGGACTCATGGAGAACGAGCCGCCCTGCAGCGGGCCGGGCGCGTATCCGCCGCTGGTCAGCGGCTGCGGGGCGGCGGAGTCGAAGGGCGCTCCGTTGACCGTCACGCCGGTGAAGTCCAGTCGGCTGAAGGAGGGGTAGCTGCTGGTCGGCGATTCGATGACGGCCTCGGCGCTGGCGTTCTGTCCGCCGATGGACTGGCTGACGCGTTCGCTCCAGCCCTTGGTGTTGTCGGTGAGGGTCAGCGTGTAGGTGCCGCTGCCGTCCGTGGTCACCGAGCCGGTGAAGTTGTCGCCTTCCGAGACGGGGTCGTTCCAGTAGACCGGGGCCGCCGGGTACATCTCGTACCAGGCGGACAGCACCGGCGAGCCGCTGGAACAGTCGGTCTGTACGCCGGTCTGCTCCACCGACTGCGAGCCGTAGCCGTCGATGCCCACCCATGGGGCGAAGAGGTCGTTGGTGCTGTTGCAGGTGACGTGGGGTTCGGTCCAGGACCCCGTAATGGTGGAGAACGAGCCCTGGGCGACGTAGCCGCCCCAGTTGCTGTCCCGTAGGTGGCCGGCCTGCGGCCCGTAGTGGGGGGTGGTGGCACCGGCGGCGCCGATGCCCGCCGGTGCCGACACACCGGCCAGCAGCACCACGGCCGCCGCGGTGGTGAGGGCTCCGCGTCTGCTGCCGGTGCGGCCTTCGGTGCCCGCGAATATGCCCATGAGGCACGCTCCTTGGGGGGTGGGCGAGAAGTGCAGGTGAGGGAGGGGGAGTTGAGCGGTCCCGGCCGGGGGTGCTCATGGTGGGCGCCTCCGGGCGCGCCCCTCAAGGGAGTGGCCACGGCCGGAATCCGTCATGGCGGGAACATGACATGATGGGTGTGGGGAGCGGACCGGCCGGCCGAAGGGACACCGGCCGATCGCACCGCGGCTCCACGAAAGGCGGTCGCCCGTGCCTGCTCGCGATGCCCGCCCGGCTCCGGCCGGACTGCTCGAAGCCCTCGGCGTCACCGAGGCGGAGGAGAACGCCTATCTGCGCGTCCTGGCGGCCCCCGGCTGCACCGCCGCCCGGATCGCCGACGAGCTCGCCACCACTCCCGAGGAGGCCGCACGGCTCCTGGCCTCGCTCACCGGGCGCGGTCTGCTCCGGCACCGTCCGGGCACACCCGCCCGCTGGTCGGCCGCCGTGCCCGACCTCGCCCTCGAAGCACTGCTGCTGCGCCGCGAGGAGGAGCTGTGCCGCACCCGGGGCCGGATCGACGAGCTCATGCGCGCCTACCGCGCCACGCGCCGCCCGCACGCCGCCGAACTCGTCGAGGTGGTCACCGGCACGGCGGCCGTCGCCGAGCTCTGGCGGCGCATGCAGCACCTGGCGCGCCGACAGGTCCTGCTCTTCGACAAGCCGCCGCACATCGTCCGGGCCGACACGGCCCTGGAGTCCTCCCTGCTCGCCAGAGGGGTGCGCATCCGCGTCGTCTACGAGGCCGCCTCCGTCAACGCCCCCGGCCGCCTCGCCGAGATCCGGGCCTTCGCCGCCGCGGGGGAGGACGCCCGTGTCCTCCCCGAACTCCCCTGCAAACTGGCCGTCGTCGACGACCGCTGGGCCATGCTGCCCCTGTCCGCCGAGGCCGAACTGCACGGCGCGATGCTGATCCGCTCCTCCCCGCTGCTGGCGACCCTCACGGGCACGTTCGAGGCGTACTGGGGCCGGGCGGTACGGGTTCCCGACACCCAGGACCGCGCCCGCACCTCGGCGGGTCACCAGGCGGAGCTGCTCACCCTGCTCTCGGCGGGTTTCACCGACGACAGCATCGCCCGGCAGCTCGGTGTCTCGCCGCGCACCGTCCAGCGCTGGGTGCGCGAGGTGATGGACTCCCTCGGGGCCCGTACGCGCTTCCAGGCCGGCATCCAGGCGGCTCGTACCGGGCTGCTGTGAACGCGCGGGACGTTCCCGATTCCGAGGTCCCTCGTGAAGATTCCGAGGTCCCTCGTGAAGCGGCGGCATGATGGAGGGATGCCTGACAGCTCACGTGCTCACGCGTTCGACACGGCCGCCGATCGGTACGCCTCAAGTCGCCCTTCCTACCCGCCCGCTGTCCTGGACGCCGTCGAGGAGATCTGGGGACGCCCTCTCGCGGGTTCCCGGGCCGCCGACGTCGGTGCGGGAACGGGTATCGCCACCGCCCTGCTGCACGAGCGCCGCGCCGACGTGATCGCCGTGGAGCCGGGCGCCGGGATGGTCGCCGCGTTCCGCGGCGCGCTCCCGGACCTGCCCGTCGTCCAGGGCGACGGCAACGCGCTGCCCCTCGCCGACGCCTCCCGCGACCTGATCACCTATGCCCAGTCCTGGCACTGGACCGACACCGCCAGGTCCGTCCCCGAAGCACTGCGGGTCCTGCGGCCGGGCGGCGCGCTCGCGCTGTGGTGGAACACAGATGCCGTCGACACCCCGTGGGCCCTGGCCCAGCAGGAACGCGTCGCGCGCTTCCTGGGGACCGCGCCCAAGACCGGTGAGCGCCCCGACGACGCGCGCGCCGTCGAACTCGCGGGAGTCGCGGGGCTCGGCTGCACACGGCGTCTGATGCGCTGGAGCCGCACCGTCCCGTTCCACACGCATCTCGCCAACATCGCGAGCCGCTCCGCGTTCCTCGTCCTGGGCGAGCCCGCGGCACGGACATTCCTCGACGAGGAACATGCCCACCTGCGGGCGTCGTTCCCGGACGGCAGCGTCGAAGAGACCTATGTGGTGGACCTTCTGGTCGTGACCCGGCCCTGACGGCACCCGGACACCCCGGCACCCATGCCCCGGGGAGTCGGACGAGCCGTGATGCGATACAACCATCCCACGTCCCCGCGGGTCATACGCCTTGAACCTCCCGTTGATTCCCTCAAGGATGGAAAGGGAGAAAGATGATGTATCCGTCGATGCGTCGTACGGCCGCCGCGAGCGCGGCGACCCTGCTGGTCGGCTCCGGGGTACTCCTGGCCGCCGCCCCGGCCGGGGCCCACGACGCCGCACCCGCCCGAACCGACACCTCCGGAGCGCCGCCGCCGCGGTTTCCGCCAAACCCGTCACACCGAAGGGCGAAGTGGTCTCCAGACTGCCCCTGTCGGTCCGTGAACAGCCCAAGTCCTCCGCCAAGTTCCTCGGCGCGCTCAAACCGGGGACGGTCGTCGAGCTGTCCTGCAAGAAACACGGACAGAACGTCGACGGCAACGACCTGTGGTATCTGCTGGCCACCAGGCCCGGCTACGTCGCGGCACGCTATGTGGAGAACCTGTCACCGGTTCCTCTGTGCCGTTGACCGTCCTCGGCCCCGTGAACGGGGGTGATTCCCCTCAGCTACCCGTACCCGCAGTGGACGCATGAGAACAGGCGGACCTTGTACTCCAGTTGACGCCGTAGTTCTCCGGGGATGTTGTCCAGGACCGACGCACAACAACCCGCCCGTCGCCCGTCGTCAACACAGCTCGCGGCAAACATTTCTCATGGCACACCCACCCACATCCACACCCCCGACCCCTCAACAGGCCGTCCGCATCCAGGTTTCCCGGCATGATCGAACAGCCTCGTACTGGGCAGTGATAGAGGTGTTCGCGCAGCAGGTGGCACACACACCGCGCTGAGGTGAGTACCATCCCGCAGCAACACCTCAAATCCAAGAGAGGGGCAGTCATGAGCGAGGAAACAGGCGAAGCCGGTATCCAGGCACGCTATGCGGCGCAGTTCGCGGACGACCTGGAGAGAAACCAGAAGGAGCAGGAGGCGCTCCGCGCCCGCCTGCAGCAACTGGAGAAGGAGCACGCATGGCTGTTGGGTATGCGTGGCACCGTGGCAGGGGAGCGAAAGGCCGCGGGCAAGGCGGTCGGTGACGCCGAGGACACGGCGACCGCGGCAAGTGTTCCGCGGCCGCGCCGTACGAGGAAGGAGGCCGCCGCGCCGGGACGTCGGAAGAAGCCGGCGCAGGCCGCGAGCGCGGATGCGCCGCGGGCACCCCGGGGGCGGACCAGGAAGAGCGACGGTCCCACGCTGGGTGAACTGGTTCTCGGCCTTCTCGCCGGGCACCACGAGCCGCGTATGGTCGGTGAGATCGTCACGGAGCTGGGCCGGGTCCACCCGGAGCGCTCCGTGAGCGCCCAGGTGGTGCGCAACACGGTGGAGGCGCTCGTCGCCAAGGGAAGGCTGGAGCGCGAGCGCAAGCAGGGTTCGGTGTTCTACACCGCGCCCACGGGCGAGGACGACACCGCACCACTGACGGTGGCACCCGAGCCCGAGGCCGCCGAGGAGCAGACCCCGGCCGAGGTCTGACCGGAGCTCACCAACACCCCGGTTCCCAGCGGTCCATGGGACACGGGATGTCGATGACCTCGCCGCACCCGGGTGGGGGCGGGCGTACGCTTGCCCGAAAGCAGCCGTCCGGCCGCTTCCCGGGTGCGAGGAGGTCGTCTTGTCGGATCCCTTGTCGATACTTGCCATGACCGGAGCCAGTGCCATCGTCTCCGCCATGGCCACGACCGCGTGGGAGGAGGCCCGGGAACGGACCGTGGCACTGTTCCGGCGCCGTCACGATGCCGGGCACGGGGACGGCGGGGAGAGCGCCGGAAGAGACTCCGTGCGGGCCGAGTTGGAGGCCAGTGCCGCCCGGGTACTGGACGCCGCCGATCAGGAGGCCGCCCGGCAGGACCAGGAGCGGCGTTGGCGGGTGGACCTGGAGGACCTGCTGCGCGGCGATCCGGGCGCCGCCGACGAGCTGCGCGCGCTGACCGACGAGGTGCGCGGCCGGGTGCGGGTCGCCCAGCCCGTCTGGCATCAGAACATCGTGGCCGGCAATGGCGGCTCGGCGTACGGGGCGTTGGGGCCGGGGAGCAGTGTGCACATCCACCACCACGCCCCGCCGTACCCTCCGTCGGCGCCCCGCCCGGCGGACCCCGGGGGGACGGGTTCGTGAAACAGTCCGTGCGCGCCGAGAGTGGTTTCGCCTACGGTGTGGTCGGCGCGGACATCCATGTCTTCGGCGACGGTGTGCCGGTGTACCTGCTGCAACGCTGGAGACCGGCGTCCGTTCCCGATGACGTGTTTCTGCGCGAGGTGCCGAGCCGGATGCTCAATGCCCGGTTCCGTGTGGTGGAGTTCACCGGACGTGCGGCCGAGCTCGCGTCACTGCGGCAATGGCGCGACGACGGCCCGCGCCTCGCCGTACGGTGGCTGCATGCCCCGGGCGGCCAGGGCAAGACCCGGCTCGCCGACCGGTTCGCCGAGGAGACGGCGGACGACGGCTGGCAGGTCGTCACCGCCGCGCACGGTCCGGGGACCGTGCTCCCGCCGCCGGGCAGCCAGGACCTCGGTCCCGCGTCCGGTGCCGGGACGCTGCTGGTCGTCGACTACGCCGACCGCTGGCCGCTGTCCCATCTGCTGTGGCTGCTGAGCAACGCCCTGCTGCACCGGTCCGACGGGCGCCGTGCCCGCGTTCTGCTGCTTGCCCGCAGCGACGATGCCTGGCCCGGCGTGCGTGCCGCCCTGGCCAACCATCAGGCCGGTACGTCGTCCCAGTTCCTCGCGCCACTGCCCGACGAGTCCGCTGCCGAATCCGCTGCCGGGTCCGGATCCGGGTCCCCGCGGGCGGAGATGTTCGCCGTCGCCCGCGACAGCTTCGCCGCCCGCTACGGCATCCCGGCCGCGGGGATCGCCGTGCCCGCCGGGCTGGCCGGCACCGACTTCGGCCTGACCCTGACGGTGCACATGGCCGCGCTGGTGGCCGTCGACTCCCATGGCACCGGCCGCCGGGCACCGACCGGCCTCGCCGGGCTGACGGGATACCTGCTGGACCGTGAACACCTCCACTGGGCGCGGCTCCACGGCGACGGCAGCCACGAAATCACCCCGTCCGGCACGGCGTTCGTCACACCACCCGACGTCATGAACCGTACGGTCTTCACCGCCGCCCTCACCGGCCCGGTGGCGCCCGCGGCGGGGCGGGCCGCCGTCGGTGGCTTGGACCTGCGGTTACCGGTCGACCGGGTCCTCGCGGACCACGCGGTGTGCTACCCGCCGGCGGATGCCGCCCGGGACACCGTCCTGGAGCCGCTCTGTCCCGACCGGCTCAGCGAGGACTTCCTGGCCCTCACCCTCCCGGGACACCGGGCCGACTATCCGGCGCAGCCGTGGGCCGGGCCGGCCGTCGGTGCTCTGCTGGCCGGTTCCGACGCGCCCGGCGGGGCGGCGGCCGGGAGTTGGACGCCCCGCGCCGTCACGTTCCTGGCGGCCGCCGCCCAGCGGTGGCCGCACGTCGGTCCCCGGCATCTGTTCCCGCTTCTCGAAGCCGCTCCCCGGCTCGCCGTCGCCGGCGGCAGCGCGGCGCTGACCACGCTGGCCGCGCTCGACGACATCGCCCCTGAGCTCCTCGAGGCCGTCGCGGCGCACTTCCCGCCGTTCAAGCGGCCCACCACGGACCTGGATCCGGGCATCGCCGCCGTCAGTGTCCGTCTGCTCCCGCACCGGCTCGCGCGCGCCGTGAACCCCAACGACCGCATCGTCGAACGGCATCAACTCGGTGTCCGGCTCTACCACGCCGGGCGGCTGGAGGAGGCCCTGGCCGTGGCCGAGGCCTCCCTCGCGGAGTTGCGGGCGATCGACCTGCGTGACGTTCCCGGCCCCGACCTGGTGGCCAAGGTCAAGGCCAACCTCGCGATCGCGCTGAAGACGTACGGCACCCGGCTGTCCTCCCTCGGGCGGCACGCGGAGGCGCTGGCGGCCACCGAGGAGGCCGTCGCCGTGCAGCGGGTACTGGCGGGGGACGACGAGCAGTTCCTGCCGGATCTCGCGAGCGCGCTGCACACCCTCGGACGCGATCTGTCCCACGCGGACCGCTGGGACGACGCCACCGCCGTCGTGCGGGAGTCCGTGACCCTGCACCGGAAACTGGCCGCGTCCGACCCCGGACGGTTCGAGTCGAACCTGTCTGCGGCGCTGGTCGCGCTCGGGCTGTGCCACGGGCGGACCGGACGGCCGGAGGAGTCCGTGACGACGGTGCGGGAAGGGGTGGCTCTGCTGCGCCAGCTCACGGCGGCGGAACCGGCCGCGTACACCCCGGCCCTCGCCAACGCCCTGTCCAACCTCGCCGCGGCGCTCTCCCGGACGGGCCACCCCGACAGCGTTCCCACCGCGCACGAGGCGGCGGGCCTCTATCGGGAGCTCGCCGCGGTCAATCCCGATGTCTACGAAAGCGCTCTGGCGGACGTGCTGTCCGGGCTCGCCGCGCGGTTGCTCGAAGCGGGGCAACCGGCGGAGGGCGTGCCCGTGGCCCACGAAAGCGTGGCGATCCTGCGTCGGCTGGCGGTACGACAGCCCGCTGTCCACGGACGCATGCTGGCCGAGGCGTTGGGGGCGCTCAGCACCATGTTGCTCGTCACGCAGCGGCACGACGAGGCTCTCGCCATGGCGGACGAGTGTGTGGCCGTGCACCGTCGGACGGCGGAGTCCGGTCCGGGCGCCGCCTCACGACTCGCGGCCGCCCTGCTCAACGCCACGGGAATCCGCGCCGAGGCGGGCGGCTCCCGCCTGGACGAGGCCGTCGCTCTGTTCACCGAGGCCACGGACCTCGTCGAACGGTCCATGACCGTGCCCGCGAGCACCGGCGAGTTGCGCCGCGCGGTCGGATCCCGCCTCGCCGGACAACTGGCCGCCGAGGGCCGGTCGGCCATGGCCGACCGGCTCCGCCGCACCCTCCCCGACCGGGGTGCTACGCGGGATTGAACTTCACGCTCGCGAACGAGAAGCTGTGCGGCGCCTGCTTCCCGGGCTCCACGCGGTACGACTTCCCCCCGCACTGCTTCGTCGTGTAGACGACGAGTGGCGCCTTCGTGTTGTTCCGCGCCGCGCGTGCTTCCTGGTCCATGGAGAGGCACTTGTCGTCGGGAGGGTTCTCCACGTAGTAGATCTTGCCCTTGGGCCCTTCCCAGAGGAACTGGCCGTTCGTGGCGGCCGCCGTGCCGGCGGGCAGGGACAGAGCGAGAAGGAGCCCTCCGAGGGCAGCAGCCGCGGGGCGGAAGAAGCGCATCATCGTTCCAGGGTCTCGACAGCGGGAACAGACAAGGGCAAGTAGGCCCAATCACCTCCTCAACGACGGGCGTTGCCATGCGTTACGCCGGTCCCCGCCACGGCTTGGCCGAAAAAATCGTCTTACCCAACGATTCGTCTGGGGAGGGATGAATGGTCGTTATTGCGTGGCGAGGGGGGCCGCATGGGGTGGAGGAGCGAGGTCGACAAGGCGCTCAAGGAACTCGGGGAGATACGCAGGCGCCTGGACGACCCCGTCGCCGGGCCGGCCTCGTTGCACCGCGATCTGGACCACGTGCGCGAGAAGCTGCTGGACGCCGTGTCGGCCAACACCGCCGAACTGCGCCTCCGCCAGGACAAGATGCTCCGCGAACTGACCGCAGCACGGGCCGAGCTCCGCACCGTGCGTCTCGAGACCGCCCAGGCTCTGGCGGTGACAGCCACGGCCACCGGTGACTGCGATGAGGAGAGGCTCATGGTGCACGGCGAGGGCAGCGGCTCCGAACCGCCCGGGGACGGGACGCCGGTGGTCAGCGCCCCGGATGACGACGTGAGCGAGTGGAGGACGCTCAAGCAGGCCGCCGAGCGCTCCTGTCTCGACCCCGGCGCCGCCGCCCCGCCCTCTCCCCCGCAGCAGACCGCCGGGGACGGGCCACGGGAACCGGAGAGCCCTCAGGTGGCGCACGGGGCGCTGCTGTTGACCGCGGCGGGGATGTCCCACGTCGAGCTGGTCTGCCACCGTGACACCTGGGAGTTCGTCGCCGGGCAGGCCGCCGGCCATCAGCACTTCCGCACCCCACCCGCCGTCCAGGACATCAAGGGTGGCCGCATCCAGGCCGACCTCTCGGGCCGGTCCCTCATCGCCGTACTGATCACTTTGTGGGAGACCCGGCAGGCAGCGGGGCCGATGGACGCGGACTGGGCACTGGCGGCCGCGCTGTATCTGCGGATCGCGAGGGAGTTGAGCACTGTCGTATCCGGCCCGGACCTCCACACCGTACGGATCGCCCTGGACGACGGAACGGCCCGCCGCGGGGCACCCGATCGGTCCGAAACGGAGGAGGCACCATAAAGCGCTGTGACCCCGGCGGGCCCGGCGGTTTCAGCGGTCCGCGTCCAGCGCGCCGAGGAATTCGACGAGTGCGGAGTTGACCTCCTCGGGGCGCTCCTGCTGGGTCCAGTGGCCGCAGCCGGGCAGGGTCAGGCTGCGGTGCAGCCTGGGCGCGATCCGTTCCAGGGTGGCCGGCAGCCGGTCCATGCCGGGGAAGGAGCGGGACATGTCGCGTTCGCCGACCACGTACAGGGCGGGGACCTCGACTCCGCGGCCTTGGAAGGGGGCGAGCAACTCCCAGTTCCGGTCGATGTTGCGGTACCAGTTCAGGCCCCCGGTGAAGGCATTGTCGCCATGGGTGCCGTACTCGCGGACGAAGGTGTCGATGTCGCTCTTGTCGAGCCACGCGGGCAGCGGCTCGGGCTCCGGGAGAGTGTCCAGGAGCGTGCTGCCGTCGGGGACGACCCATGGGCGGGGCGGGTCGTTGAGCGGGCTGTCGCCCGAGCCGGCGGCCAGGACGGCACGGAACGTCGCCGCCGGGTCATGGGCCAGTTCGGCGTCGGCGACGCCCGGTTCCTGGAAGTACTGCTGATAGAACCCGTCGCCGAACAGCGAGCGCGCGGCCCGCAGCGGCGGTACCGGCCCGCGAGGCGCGGGCGGAACGCTCAGCCCTGCCACGCCGCGCACGAGATCCGGCCGCAGGATCGCGGTCGTCCAGGCGACCGGCGCGCCCCAGTCGTGGCCGACGAGCACCGCGCTGCGCTCCCCCAACGCGTGGATCAGCGCGACCACGTCCCCGGTGAGGTGCAGCATGCTGTACGCGGCGATGTCCTCGGGCTGCTCGCTCCGGGCGTAGCCGCGCTGGTCCGGCGCGACCACCCGGTACCCGGCCTCGGCCAGCGGCCCGAACTGGTGCCGCCAGGAGTACCAGCACTCCGGGAAGCCGTGCAGGAGCAGGACGAGCGGGCCCTGCCCCTGCTCGGCGATGTGCAGTCTGACGCCGTTCACTTCGACGAACCGGTGTGCCACCGCGGCGGTCATCCGTCCTCCTGCCGTCTCCATGGTCAGTGGAGCTTGCGGTCACCTGACGCGCTCAACGGTACGGTCGATCGGCCTGCCGCGCGGCGGTTCGGCTCTTCCGACGGGCGAACCGGCCGACCACAGCGTCCGGATCGGCCGGCCTGCGATGGCCTCCCGCCAAGGGCCATAAAAGGCGCATAACAGAAAAATCACCGCGCTCGAACGGTCGAACCGGTGTCGGGTTAGCATGTGAGCGCCATCTAGCTCGAAAGAGAAGCCTGTGACTGTCAACGACGACTCGTTCACAAACTGGAAGACCCGCGAGGAGATCGCGGAGTCGATGATCCCCGTCATCGGGAAGCTGCACCGGGAGCTGGACGTCACGGTCCTCCTCCACAGCCGCTCCTTGGTGAACAAGTCGGTGGTCAGCATCCTCAAGACCCACCGGTTCGCCCGGCAGATCGACGGTGAGGAACTCTCGGTCACCGAGACGCTGCCGTTCCTGCAGGCTCTCACCACGCTCGACCTCGGTCCTTCCCAGATCGACATCGGCATGCTCGCCGCGACGTACAAGACCGACGACCGCGGTCTGTCGGTGGCGGAATTCACCGCCGAGGCCGTCGCCGGGGCCACGGGCGACAACAAGATCGCGTGCCGCGAGCCGCGCGACGTCGTGCTCTACGGGTTCGGCCGCATCGGCCGCCTCCTCGCCCGCCTGCTCATAGAGAAGGCGGGCTCCGGCAACGGCCTGCGGCTGCGCGCCATCGTCGTCCGCCGGGGCGGCGATCAGGACATCATCAAGCGCGCCTCGCTGCTGCGGCGCGACTCCATCCATGGCCAGTTCCACGGCACGATCACCGTCGACGAGGCCGACAGCAAGATCATCGCCAATGGCAACGAGATCAAGGTGATCTACGCCGACGACCCGTCGGCGGTGGACTACACGGCGTACGGCATCAAGGACGCCATCCTCATCGACAACACCGGCAAGTGGCGCGACCGCGAGGGCCTGTCGAACCACCTCCGCCCCGGCATCGCCAAGGTCGTCCTGACCGCGCCGGGCAAGGGCGACGTCCCCAACGTCGTCCACGGCGTCAACCACGACATGATCAAGCCGGACGAGCAGATCCTGTCCTGCGCGTCCTGCACCACCAACGCGATCGTCCCGCCGCTGAAGGCGATGGCGGACGAGTACGGCGTCCTGCGCGGCCACGTGGAGACCGTCCACTCGTTCACCAACGACCAGAACCTGCTGGACAACTACCACAGCTCCGACCGCCGCGGCCGTTCGGCGCCGCTCAACATGGTCATCACCGAGACCGGTGCCGCCTCCGCGGTCGCCAAGGCGCTGCCCGACCTCGAGGCGCCGATCACCGGCAGCTCGATCCGCGTCCCGGTGCCGGACGTCTCGATCGCGATCCTCAGCCTGCGGCTCGCCCGCGAGACCACCCGCGAGGAGGTCCTCGACTACCTCCGCAATGTGTCGCTGGCCTCGCCGCTCAAGCGCCAGATCGACTTCACCACCGCCCCCGACGCCGTCTCCAGCGACTTCATCGGCTCGCGCCACGCCTCGATCGTCGACGCCGGCGCCACCAAGGTCGACGGGGACAACGCGATCCTCTACCTCTGGTACGACAACGAGTTCGGCTACTCGTGCCAGGTGATCCGCGTCGTCCAGCACGTCTCCGGGGTGGAGTACCCCACCTTCCCGGCTCCGAAGGCCTGATCCCGGCGGGCCCTTCCGCCACGGCGGCGGAAGGGCCCCGGCCATGGCGGGCACGTCACGGGGAGGGCCGGTTCCCGGGAGCGGGGCGGCCGGGGTAGACGCGTTCGAGGGCGTGCCACCCCATGTCCCGTGCGCGGACGGCCTCTTCCGCGAGGGCGCCGCCGCGCAGGCCGAAGAGGCGCTTGGCGTGGAGAAGGTAGACGACGACCGCCAGGTTGATCACGAGGGTGAGGACCTTGGTGGCGCTGACACGGCCGGTGAGTTCGTAGATCTCGGGGACGAGGAGGACGGTGGTGGCGATGAAGGTGAGATATTCCGCCCACCGCTTGGCGTGCCAGAGTCCGACCGCCTCGACGCCCTCCAGGAGCGCGTAGGCGGCGATGACCGCGCCGACGATCCACAGCGTGGAGGTGTGGGCGGTGAACGCCCGGTCGAGCTCGCCGAGGAATCCGTGGCCGGAGCGGCCGCTGGGCCCGCCGACGCCGTTCTGCAGGGCGTCCAGGATGCGGTAGAAGGGGTCCTTGAGCCGTTTGCGTTCTCCCGCGAAGGCGAACACGGCGACGGCCAGCACACCGAGCACCAGGAAGTGCACCAGGCGGTCGATGGCGATCAGCCGCAGGACGTACCGGTCGCGCAGCGGCTTGCCCCGTAGCGGGAGTTCGATCGCGTCGCGGTCCGGCGGTGTCTCGCTGCCGGGGGTGTCCGGCGGCGGGAGGGGCAGCCAGGCGTCGCAGCGCAGGCAGCGGTGCCAGCGCACGCCGTCGTCGGTCTCCCGCGCGACCAGGGCGTCGGCGGGCCGCAGTCGCGCGGCGTCGGTGCCGACGAGGCGGTGTCCGTGCAGCCCGCACTCGATCAGCTCGTACCACAGCTTCCGCTTCCGCGGCCGCACGCCAGGGGCGTGCACCGTCTCCGGCTCGTCCGGCACTGCTCCTCCTCGGTCTCCCACGCCCGGAGCGTAGAGGCATCGCGGCCGGTGGCCGGTGCCGACGGCCGAAGACGTGCCGAAGCTTCACGATCGGGCCGGACAGCGGCACAGCCTCTACGGACGCCCCGAATCCGGTCGATGGTCCTTGGCCTGGACGGGACGGCCGCTGGCGCGTTCGTGACGTTCCCCGCCCCGGTGTCGCGCGGCCCCGCCGCCCGAACCTTCCTTCCCTTTCAACAGAGTTCAGATGGCGAGCATTTTCCTGCCATGTCAAGGCCGTGCTCGCCATATCCCTTTGATTCCTGCTTCGCCGATGGCGGGAATCACATCGCGTTCTCGCTCCCGTACGGAGGGTGTTGATAGGGAGGAGGGACATCACCCCAGCTCTTAGGACGCAGCCATGCAGTGGACCCGGTCAGGAAAAGCACTCGTCGACAGAGACCCGCTGCCCCCGTTCATCCTGGCGCTGACGGCCGTGGGCGGCATGGTGGACGCCATCAGCTTCCTCGGCCTGGGCAAGGTCTTCATCGGGATGATGACCGGCAACGTCATCGTGCTCGGCTTCGCCTTCGGCGGCGTCCCCGGCTTCTCCGAACCGGGCCCGGTGGTCGCCATCGTCGGCTTCGTGACGGGCATACTCGTGGCCGGATTCGGTGAGCGGCTGACCGCGCAACGGGGGCGGCAGCGGTGGTTCCGCTGCGCGCTGGCTGTCGAGGTTGTCTTCCTCTTCGCCACCACCGCGCTCGCCTGGCTCGCCCCGGACACCTCGCCGCTCGCCCGGGACTCGATCACGGCCCTGCTCGCGACGGCGATGGGGGTCCGGTGCGCCACGATCCGCAGGCTGGGCGTACCGGACCTCGTCGTCACCTTCGGGCTCACCGGGGCGCTGATCGGCCTCGTCCAGGACTCCGGCGCGGCCCGCGGCCGTCGGCAGGCCGCACGCCGGCTCGGCGTCGTGCTGGCCCTGTGCCTCGGTGCCGCGTTCGGCGCCGCCCTCATGGAACACGTCGGTCTGCGCTGGTCCCTGCTGGCCGCCACCGCCATGGTGACGGCCATCGCCGTCACCGCCCAAGCCCGCTCCACGGCCCTCGAGACCGCCGAGGAATGAGGCGGCGGCGCGGAAATCCCCTCGCGGGCGCCGCCGTACCGCTGCTACCGTGACCGGCATGAAGCGCGCTGCCATGACGACGACGCCGGAGAGTGTCCCGGCGCGCTGACCGATGTTCGAGTCCGAAGCCCCGGGGCGAGTGCCCCGGGGCTTCGGCATGGGGTCCGCTCGCCCGCTGTCCGCGAGGAGACCGTCATGAACGACCACCGCAAACTCGGCCGTGAGCTGGGCCTGTTCGACACCGATCCGCTGATCGGCGCGGGGCTGCCGTACTGGCTGCCCGACGGAGCCGCCGTACGCCACTGCCTGGAGGAGTACATCCGCACCGCCGAGCGGCGGGCGGGCTACCGGCATGTGTACTCGCCGGTGCTCGGCAAGCGGGAGCTGTACGAGATCTCGGGGCACTGGTCGCACTACAGCGACGACATGTTCCCGCCCATGGACCTCGGCGGCGAACAGGTCGTCCTGCGCCCGAGCCTGTGTCCCCACCACGCGGTGATCTACCGTTCCCGCCCCCACAGCTACCGCGAACTGCCCCTGCGCATGGCCGAACTCGGCGGCATGTACCGCTCCGAACTCTCGGGCGTGCTCGGCGGGCTGACCCGGGTGCGGGCCATCCAGCTCAACGACGCGCACATCTTCTGCACCCTGGACCAGGCGGCCGAAGAGGCGGCTGCGGCACTGGAGATGATCCGCCGGGCCTACGGGGCGCTCGGCATCAACCCGGCCCGCTACCGGCTCTCCCTCCCCGGGCCCGGCGGGAAGTACGTCGCCGCACCCGGGATGTGGCGGCGGTCGACCGCCCTGCTGACCGACGTCCTCGACCGTTCCGGGCTCCCCTACGAGGCCGCTGAGGGAGAAGCCGCGTTCTACGGGCCGAAGATCGACGTCCAGGTCGCCGACAGCGCCGGACGGGAGTCCACCCTGTCCACCGTCCAGGTCGACTTCCACCAGCCCGAGCGGTTCGGCCTCCACTACATCGGCGCGGACGGTGCGAAACACCGGCCCGTCATGGTCCACCGCAGCATCATCGGCAGCGTGGAGCGCGCCGTCGCCCACCTCGTCGAGCAGCACGGCGGTGCCTTCCCCGCCTGGCTCGCCCCCACCCAGCTGGCGATCCTCCCGGTCTCCGAGGCCGAGATGCCGGACGCCGTGGCGCTCGCGCGGCGTTGCGCCGGTCTCGGACTGCGCGCGGAGGTCGCCGGGCCCGAGTGCGGCAGCCTCGGCGCCCGCGTCCGCCAGGCCCGCCTGGTCCCCTACCAAGCGGTCATCGGCGCCAGGGAGGCCGCCGACGCCCACGTCGCCCTGCGTCTGCGCGACGGGCGGCGGCTCGATCCACTGCCCGTCGAGGACGTTCTCGCCCGGATCGGCGCGCTCGTCGACGCCCACAGTGCCGAACTGTGGAGCGGCGGCGCCTCGTAGGAGGACTCGCCCCGGGCGGCGGGCCGCGACGTCCGGGACACGGGTGACGGCACGGGCGGCCGTGGGGCGGGCCCGCGGAAACGGCCGCCGCCGCTGCGGCAGTTGGGCGGGCCCGCCCGCCGGGGAACCGGGAAGGTCAGGTACGGCCGGGGTCGGCCGCCGTGGTCAGGGCGGGGAGGTAGCCCTCGCGCTGACCCTTCGCGGTGGGGTGGTAGGCCACGTCCGTGGTGAAGAGTGACGGGGCGTTGATCCACGGATCGGCGGAGCAGAGCTCGTGGCCGGCGAAGGCGGGGGTGACGTCGGCGAAGGTGTACCCGTGCGCACGGGCGCGGTTCGCGGTGACACGGTTGAGGTGGTCGGCCGCGGTGTTGAGCGCGGACCGGTCCCGCGGGGTCACCAGCCCCATGAAGCACGCGCGGGTGGCGAACAGGTGCGGGTAGCCGAGTACGACCACGCGGGCGTGTGCCGCCCTGTCCTTGATGGCCCGGTAGGTGGCGTCGAGCCTGCCCGGCAGGTCGTGGTCCATGGTCCGCTCGGATCGGGCGACGCTCTCCAGGCAGGCGCTCTCGCTGTTCATGGTGCACGTCTTCATGACATCGGCGAAGCCCACGTCATTGCCGCCGACGGTGATGCTGACCAGTGTCGTGCCGCGGTCGAGGCCGGACAGCTGCGTCGCGGTGACATCGGTGGTGCTCGCCCCCGCGCAGGCCGCGAAGTCGAACCGTTCCGGGTGGTGCCCGGCGGCCCACAGCGCGGGGTGGGCAAGGGTGCTGCGGCGGCAGTCGCCACCGGCCCGGCCGGCGCCGACGCCCGAGGCGAACGAGTCGCCCAAGGCCGCGTAGCCGACGTGGGGGCGGGATTCCACCGGGCCGGAGTCGGCGTACGCGGAGCCGGTGGCGCATGCCGCCAGGAGGGACAACGGACCTACGAGCGCCGCCGCGAGACGACGGCGCAACCTGATGCTTCTCGTCATGCCCCGCAAACGACGGGGCTGTTGGCAGGTAACGCGTCCACGTCGGATCAGATGTCCCGTGGCCCGGCGGGTTCCTGGAAGACGCACCCCGCGTACGCCTTGTTGTCGTACGAGATCACGTCCGCCGCGCCCGCGGGCAGGCCGCGGAGGAAGGAGCCCGCGTAGCGGCGGCCGATGAGGAAGGTGCCCCAGTTGAGGGCCCAGGGGGTGAGTCCCGTGCCGTTCTCCGAGGGGAAGTGTTCGGGCCGGGGCTCCACCAGTTCCTGGACGATGTAGCGCTCCCCGGCGGCCTGTCGCAGGACCCGGTCCCACTCGTGGTCCGTGACGGTGCGGCCCAGGACCGTTCCGCTGCCGCCGAGGCCGTGGGACGGTTTCAGGACCAGGCGGTCGCGGTGCCGGCGGCAGTGGGTGAGCAGGTCGGCGGATTCGCCGCGTATCCCGGCGGTGCCGGGCCGCAGTGCGTGGGTCCAGGGCAGGAAGCGGTCGACCAGTGCGGCTTCGGCGGTGTCGAGGGTGGCGCGGCAGCGTTCTTCCCAGAGCATGGCCAGGGCTCGCTTGTTGCCGTGCATCGAGGTGCGCAGGGGGGAGAGGACGGGGACGTCGCAACGGGTGAAGGCGTCGAGGAGTTCCCCGGCCTTGGCGGTGGAGGCGGCGTCGGCAGTGAGTTCGCCCAGGGTGAAGTAACGGTAGACGGCGTCGACATGACGGCCGTCGACGGTGATCCGGCCGTCGCGCTCGCGCACCTGGTCCGTGTGGCAGGCGAAGGCGTCGATCCCGTGCGGCTCCAGCAGGGCCGCGAACGCGCGGAGTGCCGGTGCCGTCTTGTGGTAGCCCGGCGACCAGTCCATGACGGCGACGGTGGGGGTGCCGGAGCCCGCCGCGGCCGCGGCGATGGCCTCGGCGAGAGCCGCCATGGTGTCGGGGAACACCAGGCCCTCGGCGTCCGCGAAGTCCGCCAGGGCCCGGTCGGCGCGCATCAGCCGGTTGAGCTCCGGGATCTCGGGGCCGCCGAGCGCGCTGCTGAGGTTGAACTCCAGCAGCCGGAAGCCGGTGCCGTCGTGGTAGAGATCCGCGCGGCCGATCCGGGCCGGTTCCCGCACCGGCGGACGGAGCGCGAGGCGCGCTTGCTCCGGGCGCAGGCCGACGGCGGCGGCGAAGGCGTGCGGGTCCCCGTCGAAGAGCCGGTCGGGCAGGGAGAACAGCAGGTCCATGATGCCGTTGAGGTCCGCTTCGAGGCCCCGTACCTCCGCCGCTTCCAGGAAGACCGGGCGGGTCAGGTACCGGCTCTCGAAGGAGTCGTGCAGGATCTCCAGACGGACCGGGTCGGGCTCGTCGGGCCGGACCGGCGAGGCGCCGGCCGGGGAGCCGAGGTAGCGTTCGGTGAGCGCGTTGCGGCCCATGGGGCGCGGGTGGACGGTGGTGCTCATGGGTGGTGGGTCTCCTGGGGGTTCCGGGGGGCGGCCTCGGTGCGGACGACGACATGGGCCAGGGCTCGGCGGGCCCGGTCCAGGGCCTCGTCGGGCGTTGCCGCGACGGCCGTCACGGAACCGCACCGGTCGCCGGAGCCGCGCAGCGGGGTGACCGTGTCCCCCGCGGTGACGGCGGGCGAGACGTCGGTGACGCCGGGCATGCCCGCGGCCGTCTCCCAGCCGGAGACCTCGGTGGCGATGCCCGGGGCGGCGGTCAGGAACCAGGTCGCGGCGGCGCCCGCGGGGTCGGTCCCGGCGGTGGGCGCGGGGGCGCCGGCGACCTGGGCGGCCAGCAGGTCACGGACGTCGACGCCGCAAACGTGCCGGACGAGGTCGACGATGCCGTCGCCGCCGGGCCGGTTGTGCGACTCGACGACGCGGGGCCCGCGCGGGGTGAGGATGATCTCGGTGTGGGCCGGGCCCTCGGTCAGGCCGATCGTGTCGAGGAAGGCACGTGTGGCCGTCTCCAGCGCGGCGCGGTCGTCGGCGCCGACGCGGGCGGGTACGACGTGACCGATCTCGACGGAGTGCTCGCCGGTGAACTTCTCGGTGACGGCGAGGACTTCGTGCCGTCCGTCGGCGGAGTGCGTCTCGACGCTGAACTCCGGTCCGTCGAGGAATTCCTCGGCGAGCAGTCGGCCGGGCCGGGCGGCGATGTCCTGCCGCGCGGCGCGTACGCCGTCGGCGTCGCGGACGATCGTGATGCCCTCGCTGGCGGAGCCGTCGCGGGGCTTGAGGACGACCGGGAGGCCGGCGGTGGTGACGAAGGCATCGAGGTCGGCCGGGTCCCGCATCAGCCGTGCCCGTACGGCGCGGCTGTCCCCGCCGTCCTCAAGTCGTCGGCGCATCAGGGACTTGTCCTTGAGGGCCAGCACGGTGTCCAGCGGGTTGCCGCCCAGCCCGCAGGCGTCGTTGATGCGGGAGGCGGTGACGAGGAAGCGTTCCCGCACGGTGACCGCGCGGCGCAGCGGGAGTTGCCGGTGCAGGGCCGTGGCCCGGCGCACCCAGTCGTCCTCGGAGGCGTCCGCGAGCAGCCAGGCCTCGTCGCACGCGGCGCGGTGGGCGGGGGTGAACTCTTCGGGCGCGCCGCCGTAGACGACGTACAGGCCGTGTGCGCGCAGGGCGTCGGGCAGCCGGGTGCCGCCGCCGAGGACAAGGACCGCCCCGTCGGTGGGGGTGTTCTGCTGCGGTCCGGGGAGGGTCATACCGGCTCCTGTGCGGTGATGCGGGTGGGCGTGGTGTCGAGAGGGGCTGCCGCTTGCCGGGCCCGGCGGGTGGCGAGGGGGACGGCGGTGGCGGCGGCCGCGACGACGAGGCCGGTCAGCAGCCAGCCGGTGACGAGGCGTCCGTCGGACCGTCCGGTCAGGCATACGGCGGTGAGCACGGCGGGGGCGAGGGCGCCGGTGGCTCCGCGGCCGAGGGAGAAGAAGCCCTGGTATTCGCCGTGTGATCCGGCCGGGGCCAGTTCGTAGCTGAGTCCGTAGCTGCCCGCCGAGTGCCAGAGTTCGCCCGCGGTGTGCAGGACCATGCCGGTCACGAGGGCGGCGAGCGCGGCCGCCGGGGAGCCGAGGAAGGTGGCGCAGGCGATAAGCGTCCAGCCCGCCAGCAGGACCCAGCCGGAGCGGCGGACCGCGGCGGCGGCCGCGGCCGGGTCGCCGGTGCCGCGGGAGAACGGGACCTGGAGCAGGACCACCAGCACGGTGTTGGACAGGATGACGGCGGAGATGCTCCATCGCGGGGCACTGCTGTGTCCGGCGATCCACAGCGGCAGGGCGAAGGAGAGCACGTCGTAGTGGATGCTGGTGAGTCCGCACAGGACGGTCACCAGGGCGTAGGGCCGGTCGCGCAGGACGGCTCGGCGCGGTGCGGCGGCGCCGTCCCGGGCGGTCGGCGCGATCGTGGGGACGCGGGTCAGGGGCAGTGCGGCCAGGACGTAGCTGGCGGCGTTGACGAAGACGACGATGAGGTAGGCGGTTCTGGTGTCGGCCGCCAGGGCGAGGGCGGCCAGGGCCGTGCCGAGGCTCAGGCCCGCGTTGGTGACCGATTTGAGCATGGCGCGCAGGCGTACGCGCGCTTCGCCCGCGCCGACGCCGCCGATGACGGCGCCGCGGGCGGCGCTGCCGCCGCGTTCCGCGAGGGCGGCGACGGTGCTGACCGCGGCGAACGCCCAGAAGGAGTGGACCAGCGCGAACGAGGCCGTGGCGAGGGCCTGGACGAGCAGGGTCACGGCGTAGGTGCCGCGGGGTCCGTAGCGGTCGGCGAGTCGTCCGATGGGGACGGCGGCGGCGAGTCCGATCAGTCCGGCGACCGCGAGGCCGAGGCCGACCCGGGAGGGTGCGAGGCCGACGGAGCGGGTGAAGAACAGGGCGCTCAGGGGGAGGAAGAGGCCGCTTCCGGTCTGGCCGACGAAGGTGGACAGGGCGAGGGCGCGGGGTGCCCCGGGGGCGGGCAGCGACGCGCGTACCCGCCCCGTGACGGACGTGTCAGGCACGCGTGGTTCCGCCTCGGCGCGCTGCCGGCTCGCCCTCCAGCTCCGCGAGCTTCTCCAGGACGAGCGCGGCGTGCCGCTCGGGGTCGGGGACGGGGTGGATCAGCGCCCGTACCGCGCCGTCCCGGTCGAGGACGACGGCGGCGCGGGCGAAGAGGGTCCGGCCGTCCGCCGTGACCTCGGGGACGCCCAGGGCGCGGCCCAGGGTCAGCTCGCCGTCGCCGACGAGGGGGTAGCCGAGGGTGCGTTCCCGGGCGAACTCGGCGAGGTGGCCGGGGGCGTGGGCGCTGACGCCCAGGACGCGGGCGCCGGCGCGGGCGAAGGCGGCGGCGTCGTCACGGACCGAGCACAGGCCGGTGGTGCAGCCGGCGAGTTCCGGCAGGACCTCGCCGATGCCGGGCTCGGTGATGAAGAAGAGCGCCGTCCAGCGGTGGTCGGGGGACGGGACGGTGGCGGGGCCCTCGGTGGTGTCGACGGTTGTGTGCATGGCAGGTCCTCGGCTGTGCTGGAGTGGGTGCGGGGGCATGGTCAGACGGTTTCCGCGTACCGCTCGATCTCCCAGGGGGTGATCACGCGGTGCCAGGCCGCCCAGTCCGCGCGGCTGTTGCGGGTGACGGCGTCGGTGGCGAGGTCGCCGAGGGCCGCGCGGATCACGCCGTCCTCCTCCAGCGACCGCATGGCGGTCGGCAGGTCGGTGGGCAGCGGTGCGATGCCGCGTGCGGCCAGGTCGGCGGGCACGAGTTCGTCGGCCGGTTCCTCGCACGGCTCGGGCAGCTTCAGCGCGCGGTCCTGGCCGTCGGCGAAGGCGGCGAGGATGCCCGCGAAGAGCAGGTGGGGGTTGGCCGCCGGGTCGGGGCTGCGCATCTCCAGGCGGAGCGAGGCGGGTACGTCGGTGTTGCCGACGACCTTGAAGGCGGTCGACCGGTTGTGCCGGGCCCAGCTGCGGTGGACCGGGGTGCCGGAGGCGGGGACGAGGCGCTTGTACGAGTTGACGGTGGGGTTGCCGAGGCCGGTCAGTGCGGGGGCGTGGTCCAGGACGCCCGCCAGCGAGCTGCGGAAGAGCGCGGACATGCCGTGCGGGTCGGTGGCGTCGTGGAACAGCGGCTTGGGGTCGTCGCCGGTGGCGGTGAGCGAGGCGTGGACGTGCAGCGCGTTGCCGTAGAGGTGGGCGAGCGGCTTGGGCATGAACACCGCCGTCATGCCGCGGCGGCGGGCCATGACGTGTGCGGTGTGCTTCAGCAGGAGCAGCCGGTCGGCGGTGTCCATGGCGTCGCCGTACTGGAAGACGATCTCCCGCTGGCCGGCGCAGACTTCGTGGTGGTGTCCCGTGACGGTGAAGCCCATGAGGTCGAGGGCCTCGCTGATGTCGCGGCAGACCTCGTCGGCCTCTTCGTCGACGCCGAGGTCCCAGTAGCCGCCCGGGTCCGAGGGGAGGCCCGCGGTGTCCGGCCCGGCGTCGCGCAGGAGGTAGAACTCCGCCTCGACGCCGAAGGCGGGCCGCTGCCCGCGGTCCTCGGAGGCCCGCACCGCGCGGCGCAGCACGGCTCGGGGGTCGGCGGCGAAGGGGCGGCCCTGGGCGTCGAGGACGTCGCAGAAGACCATGGCGACGCGGCGGCCGGAGGCGGTGAGCCAGGGGCGGTCGAGGAGGGTGCCGGGGTCGGGGACGAGGCGCAGGTCGCTGTGGGCGGGGTCGCCGTAGCCGAGGAGGACGGAGCCGTCGACGGTCCAGCCCTCGTCGCGGACGGCCGCCCAGCGCGCAGCGGGGATCTCCAGGGTCTTCAGACGTCCGGCGATGTCGGTGAACAGCAGTTGGACGAAGTCGGCCTCGGGCGCGGGTGCGGCGGTCATCGCAGTGTCTCTCCTTGGTGGGCCACGGGCGCCGGTACGGCGGAGCCGAGCGGAACGTGGGCGTCTTCGTCGCCGTTGCCGGAGGCGGGGGCGGTCCGGGGGACGTGGGCGGCCAGCACCCGGTCGGACAGCAGGCCGAGCGCGCTGAGGTTGGGGAATCCGGGGCCCTGGGCCAGCGCGGCGAGGTTGGGCAGGTGCAGGGGGGCGGAGAGTCCGGCGACGGTCAGCGACCAGTCGATGGAGCGCTCCACCCGTTCGCGGGTGACGGGGCCGCCCAGCGCGGTGCGCATCTCTTCCCGGGCGCGGGGGCCCAGGACATGGGTGAACCACAGGGGGTCGCCGCCCGTGGCGTCCACCACGAGGTCGGCCCGGAGGTCGCGCTGGCGCCCGGCGTACGAGAGCGTCACCCGTACCGGGCCGTCGGCGGGTGCCTCGGCGGTCACGACGCGGCCCGGTTCCCAGCCGACGCGGTCGGTGAGCGCGAGGTCGCGCTGGACGTCCTGGGAGAACACCGCGCGGTCGGTGCGGCGGATGAACTCCCGGCGGTCGGCCTCCGATAGGCCGGTCCAGCCGCGGGGGTTGCTGTAGTAGCGGTTCTCGAAGGTGCTCTCGCCGCGGCTGAAGAGCGTGGCGCGGGGGGTGACGACGGTGACGTCCCGCTCCATCGCGCAGGCGAGTTCGCGGACGATCGTCCCGGCGGTCTCGCCGGCTCCGACGACCACCACGGAGCGCACATGGTCGGGGATGCCGTCGAGGGACAGGCGCCAGAAGCCCGCCGTGTCGAGGACGCGGACGCCGTCGGTGGCCAGCGCGCCGGTGACCGGGCCGGGCCCGGAGACCACGAGTCCGCGGCCGCGTACGGTCTCGCGGCCCGCCGTGCCCCGGACGGTGAGGTTCCAGGCGCCGTGCTCGATCTCGGCGCCCAGCACCTCGCCGGTCACGGTCCGCAGGCCGGCTTCGTGGGCCGCCCACAGCAGGTAGTCGGCCCATTCGCGGTGGCTCGGCTGCGGCCGGCCGCGGTCGATCCATCGGGCGTAGGTGCCCTGGGCGAGCAGGTGGCTGGTCCAGCTGAACCCGGTCATGCGGCGGGCGATCTCCCGGGTCGCCCAGTCCTGGCCGCCCCAGACGGAGTGGTCGTAGGGGAAGCCGAGGTCCTTCTCGGGCAGGGTGCCCAGGTGCTGGCGTCCGTTCGTCCAGCCGCCTCCGGCGTGCCAGTTGGCGGCGGTGCGGGCGCGTTCGACCGCCACGACCTCGGGGGCCTCGAAGCCGAGCGAGCGCAGCACGCTCGATTTCGCGGCGAGGGCGATGGCCTTGGGGCCCGCGCCGATCACGAGCAGCGGGGCACCGCCGTCGTGGTGTGCGGGCAGGTCCGCCGGGCGGGGCCGGGATACCGTCGGAAGGGGTGTCATGGTGCTCCCGCCCCGAGGAAGCGTGCGGGGTCGAAGGCCGCGGGTATGCCGTCGCCGCGGCCGCCGAGGATCCGCTGTGCCAGTTGCTGCGGGACGACCTGGGAGTACGGCATGCCGTGGCCGTTGAAGGCGGCCATGAGCCACAGGCCCTCGGCGCCCGGCCGGGCGCCGACCAGGGGGCAGCGGTCCGGGGTGAAGGCCATGACGCCGCTCCACGCCCGCGTCACGGGTACTCCGGCGGCCTCGGGTACGAGGGTGGGCAGGACGGCGGCGAGCCGGTCGGCCAAGGGCCGGTCGAAGGCCGGGGTGTTGCTCCCGGACGGCACCTCGATGCCTTCGTCGCGGCCGGGGACGGTGTTGCGCAACCCGCCGAGCAGCAGCGATCCGTCCGGTGTCTGTCCGCCGTAGACCAGGCCGCGGTCGAGGCCCCACTGCGGGATGCGGAACGGCACGGGCGCGGTCTGGACGAGCTGGCCGCGGACGGGGGTGATGAAGGGGGCGAGCTCCGGGACGACGTGCGGGGTCCACGCGTTGAGGGCGACGACCACCTGCTCGGCGATCACCTGTCCGGCGTCGGTGGTGACGAGCCAGCCGTCGCCGCCCGGCGCGGGTTCCACGGAGGTGACGGTGACGCCGAAGGAGAAGCGGGCGCCGTGCCGCTGCGCGGCGGCGGCGATGCCCCGTACGTAGGCGACGGAGTGCACGGCGTCCTGGTCCGGCCGGTGGAGGCCGCCGAGGACGGTGTCGGGGAGGGTCGCGCCGAACACCTCGCGGGCCTCGGGCAGGTCGAGCCATTCGGCGTCGATGCCGTCCGCCCGGAGGGCTTCGGCGGTGCGCTTGAGTTCGAGTGCCTCGTCCTCGCTGTCGGCGAGGTCGAGTTTCGCGGTGGGCACCCGGGCCGCCTCCAGGCCCTCCCGGGTGGTGACCTCGCGCATCAGGTCGCGGTTGACCAGGGTCGCGCGGTAGATGGCGAGGGCTTCGGCGTGGCCGAACTTCTCGACGGCGAGGGCGTGCTGGGCGTTGCCGCCCTGGATCATCCGGCCGGCGTTGCGGCCGGAGGAGCCCATGGCGGGGCTCGGGTTGCGTTCCAGCACCAGGGGCTGTTGTCCGGCGCGGCCGAGCCAGTACGCGAGGGTGGAGCCCATCACGCCGGCGCCGAGCACGGCGACGGCGGTGCGTGCGGGGAGGGGGGTGTTGTCGCCGGTCCAGTGCGGGCCTGTGTCCAGCCAGCAGGAATCAGGGGAGTTCATGAAGTTCCTTGTTCGGTGGTGCGGGTGGCCGTCAGGTCCAGCACTCGGAGCTGGGCAGCCGGTGGGCGGGCCGCTCTCCCGGAGTGGCGGGCGAGGTCACGATGCCGACCATGGCGGCGATGTGTTCGGCCCGCTCGACGGCGAGGGCCGTGTCCGCGCCGACGGCGACGACGTACCCGAGCCGGTGCAGGTTGGTGGTGACGGCCTCGACGGTGTCGCCGGGCCTGGTGAGCAGCACCAGGCGCTCGTGGGCGGGGTCGAGGAGGCGTGCGGCTTCGGCGACGCCCTCGACCGAGCGGACGACGCCCGGTGCGGCGGCGTCCAGGAAGCGGATCGCGGCGCCGCCGGTGAACTCCGGGGCGTCCAGGGCCGCAGGGTCGACCGGCCTGCCGAGCGCGAGGTCCGCGGCGATGCCGTAGACGTCGGTGCCGGTGGTGAGGCGGATCAGGTCCATGATGCAGTCGCCGGCCGGGCGGGGGTTGACCTCCACGACCCGCGGGCCGTCCGGGGTCAGGATCATCTCCGTGTGGGCGATGCCGTGGTCGAAGCCGACCGCGGCGAGCGCGGCGACGGCGACGGACCGCACCCGCTCGCCGAGGCCGTCCCCGAGCCGGGCGGGCAGTGCCTGGCCCAGCTCGACGAAGGAGTCGCCGCGCGTGCTGAGCTTCTCCGTGCAGGCCAGTACGGCCGTGTGGCCGTCGACGGTGACCGTTTCGACGCTGATCTCGTCGCCGATCAGTTCCTCCTCGGCGAGGAGCGTGCCGTTTTTGGTGAACCGGGCGGCCGTGTCCCAGGCGGCGTCGAGCTCGCTCTCGTCCCCGGCGCGCACCACACCGCGTCCGGCGGAGGAGTCGGCGGGCTTCACGATGAGCGGGTAGCCGAGGCCGCCGACGGCCGCGCGGCGGTCCGCCGGGTCGGTCAGGGCGGCGTCGAGCGGCCGGAATCCCGGGCCGGGCACGCCCGATTCGGCCAGCCGGGCGCGGGCCCACGTCTTGTCGGTGAGGTTCTTCAGGGTCCGCGGGGAGCAGCCCGGGAGCCCGAACTCCTCGGCCAGGCGCGCCACCAGGGGCAGTGTGGAGTCGAGGAAGCCGATGACGCCCTTCTCCCCCGTGGTCGAGGCGAGCGCCGCACGGCACGCCTCGTACGTCTCCTCGGCCGACCGCTGCGGGGACAGCGGTACCTGGTGGTCGGCCAGCCTGAGGTACGCGGCGGTCGCGCTCTCGGCCAGTGCCAGGCGGAGGTCCGGCCGGGTGGCCCAGGTGGTCAGGGCCTGCTCGCGCAGACATCCCACGCGGACCATCAGCAGGAGGGCTTTTTCTTCCATTGCCAGAGCTTTCTGTCGGAAACGGTCAGCGGCGAGCGGCACGGAGTGCGGCCCGCTCAGCCCCAACCGGTGTCGAAGAAGCTCACGGCCGCGGTGTGCGAGCGGCCGGGCCCCTGCCGGGCCTCGGCCGTGGTGCCGATGTTGACCTGCGTCGCCTGGATGACGGCGGCCGCCGCAATGGCCGCGAAGAGCCAGCCCTTGAGCTTGCGCATGTCGTTCCCCCATGTTTCAAATCGCTTGAACAGCGACATCTCCGGCATCGTCCGGTTGCGCGATGTCGGTCTGATGTCATCTTTGCCCTGTTCGCTAGGCGTTGCCATGGGCATGAGGGATCATGAATAGGACTTACCTAAACATGAACACAGGTTGAACAAAGGACCAACTCCACATGTGCGCGACGTGCGAGCAGCCCAGCATCACCGGCGACATGTTGCGGATGTACGACCAGATCGCGCGCCGCAGCACCGACAGCCCCGAGGGGCCGTGCGCCTCCCCCGACCTGCCGCCGGCCGACGCCGCCGCCCGCGACCGGCTCCTGGCGATCGGCCTGCTCAAGCCTGCCGACGACCGGCACGGCGCCTACCGCGTCCAGGCTCCCCATGTCGCGGAGGCGGCAACCCTCGCCCTGCTGCGCGGCCGGCTGCGGACCGTCCAGGAGAGCATCGACAACGCGACCACCGGCTTCGGCGCCCTGCGCGACCTGTACAACGCGTCCACGGACCGGGGGCAGGGGGGCGACGGATCCGTCCTGCTGCTCGAAGGGCCGGACGTGAACACCATGCTGCAGGAAGTCGCCGCCGAGTGCTCCTCCGATCTCATGACCGCACAGCCCGGCGGCCCCCGCCCCGCCTCGGCCCTCGACGAGGCCCGCGACCGCGACACCGCGATGCTGGCCAGGGGGGTACGGATGCGCACCCTCTACCAGCACAGCGCGCGCTTCAGCTCGCACACCGAGACCTACAGCAGACACCTCATCGACGCGGGCGCGGAGATCCGCACCCTGAACGTCCTCTTCCCCCGCCTGCTGGTCTTCGACCGGCGCACCGCCTTCATCCCCGCCGGCACCGGCTCCAGCGCCCTCCTCGTACGCCAGCCGGACATCGTGGCCTTCCTGATGGCCACCTTCGAAACCGCCTGGCGCTGCGCCACTCCCTTCGCCTCGGCGTACGAGACCCGCCGCGACAAACTCATCGTCTCGGACATCCAGCGCTCCATCGCCCGGCTGCTGCTCCGGGAGGACAAGGACGCCGCCATCGCCCGCCACCTGGGCATCAGCGAGCGGACCTGCCGCAATCACATCGCCAAGATGATGGCGCAGCTCGGCGCCCGCAACCGCACGCATCTCGGCTATCTGCTCGCCACCAAGATGCATGCGACGGACGACAGCACCGCCGACTGACGGTGTTCATCGGCGACGGTTCACCGGCCTCCGGCCCGCCGGGGGTTGTCGCAGAGCACGGAGGCCGCGACTTTCTTCTGCGCGTCGTCGAACTTCTCGCGTGCGGCCGGGTCGAAGGCGTCGACGACGCCGTGGTTCACGGACATCTCGAAGCGTGTGCCGCCGTCGGCCGAGCTGTACATGTACGACGTGTAGTTCTGGACGCCGCCGGTGTGACCGATCGCCGAGCACCCCGGGCCGAAGTCGACCTGGAACAGCCCCAGGCCGTCGCGGCCGACATCGCCTGTCACATTGAACTTACGCATTTCGGCCAGCTGTCGGGGGGCCAGGAGCCGGCCGCCCAGCAGCGCGGAGATGAAGGTGTCGAGATCCTTGGTGGTGGAGATGATCTCCCCGGCGGCACCCGCCCAGGACGGGTTCAACTCGGTGACGTCGGCGACCTTCAGCTTGCCGCTGTCCTGGTAGCCGAAGTAGCCGTGGGCGTGCGGGCCCGCGATCCCGGTGCGGGTGCCCGGCAGGCTGGTGCCGTGCAGTCCGAGCGGCCGCACGATCCGGCGCTCGACCTGAGTGGCGTAGGGCGTTCCGGTGAGCTTCTCTATCAGCAGCCCCGCCAACAGGTAGTTGGTGTTCGAGTACGACCATCCCGTGCCCGGTGCGAACCGCGCGGGCTTGGACAGCGCGATCCGGACCAGTTCTTCGGGCTTGTAGGTATGGAATCTGTTGTCCACAAACTCCTGTCCCCACAGCGGGATGCCGGGGTCGACGGTTCCGTCGGCCTTGGGCTCGCCGGTGTAGTTGAACAGGCCGCTGGTGTGCTGCAGCAGCATCCGCACGGTGATCCGCCGGTCCAGGCCGAAGCGGGGCAGGAAGCGGTCCACCGGATCGTCCAGGCCGACCTTGCCCTCCCCCACCAACTGCAACACCACCGTGGCCACAAAGGTCTTGGTGATGCTGCCCGCCCGGAACCGCCCGTCGGTCGACGGCTTCTCCTCCCGGCCGAGCTCTCTCACACCGGCACTGCCGGTCCAGTCGCCCAGCCGGTCGTGTACCCGTACCTGCACCCCGGCGGCCCCGGCCGCCGCCAGCTCGTTCATCGCCTCCCGCAGCGCCGCACGATCCTGCCCGGCACCGGCGTCCGCGCTCGCGGCGGTCGCACCGGGCGCGGCAACCGCGCTCGTCCCGGCCAGCCCGGCCAGTAGCGCGGCAGCCGTGACAGCGACGCCTGCCCGTCGAATTCCCAGCCCCACAACAGCCTCTTCTCCGACGGGAGTTGAGTCCCGTCCCTTGAGTTCGCGTTCACATGAACGCTAGAGAAGACAGCGGGCCGTCAGAAGAGTGCTGGCCCCCGCATCGGGGTGGGGGTAGCCCCCTGCCCCGTCACCGGCGACTCGGCGCAGACGTATCCTCACCCCACCCTGCTCAGCGCCTCCGCCAGCACCCGCGCACGGTCCGCCGCCGCGGGCCCGCGATCCGGGTCCGGGGCCTCGGAAAGGAAGACGAGGGCGAGCATGAGGGCGGCATCGAGACGGCAGACCAGCACCGGCGCGGCCTCGTCCCCCGGTGGCGGCGCCGACTCCCGCGCGTAGCCTGCTCGCAGAGCGGCCATGTCGAGGTGGTTCTCGGGGTAGCGGGCGTACTCGGCCAGCCTGCCGAACTCCACGGTGCCGTCGCCCAGCAGCGCGTTCGACCAGTCCAGCAGCGCGGCCACCGCACCGTCCCGGCGCCGGATGTTGGCGCTGCGCACATCGAGGTGCGCCAGTGCCGCCGTGCCGACACCGTCGAGATGGCGTGCGGCCGTGGTGAGGTCGAGGGGCTCGGGCCAGTCGTCGACGTGACGGCCGACTTCGGTCCAGCGGCGGTGGATGCGGGAGAGGATCGCCTGTTGGGTGGTCAGGCCCTCGGAGGCCACGGGGACCAGACCGGGAGGCGGGGGCAGCCGGTGCAGGCGGGCGAGGAGGCTGCCGAGGGCGAGGCAGTCGATGTCGGAGCCGTCGTCGGGGACGTAGCGGGACAGCAGGACGTCGGGGACCCCCGGTTCCCGGGCGAGGAGGAGTTCCAGCGGCTCGGCGACGGGCAGGCCGTGCGCGGCCAGGTGCCGGGTGATCGCGTACTCCTGGCTCAGCAGCACGCGGGTGTCCACGTGCGGATCGTTGGCGTTGGTGTCGAAGCGGCGGTGCGCGAGGCGCAGGGCGACCTGTCGTCCGTCACGGTCGAGGGCGCGGTAGACGGAGAATTCGAGGCCGCTGCCGACGGGCACGAGGTCGTCGAGCTTCCACCGCTCGGCCAGGTCGTCGAGGGCTGTCCTGGGTTCGGTCATCGTGGCGGGCGATCCGTTCAGTCGTCGGCCGGGCTGTAGAGCGTCTCGTAGGCGGTGCGCTCGTCCTTGAGGAGGACGGGGGCGACGAGGAGGGACAGGGCCAGTATGGCCACTCCCCCGGCCGCGAAGGCGGCCCGCGGACCGGCGGACTCGCTGAGCGTGCCGAAGAGCAGGGCGCCGACGGGCATCGTGCCCCAGGCGAAGAGGCGGTAGACGCCCGTGGCCCGGCCCGACATGTGGTCGGGGACGATGCCTTGGCGCAGGGAGACCGCCACGACGTTCCAGAGCATCAGGGCGAACCCGCTCGCGCAGTACGCGGCGGCGACCACATACACGCTGGTGGTCGCGGCCACGGCGGTCCCGGCCACGCCGATGAGGGCCAGGCCGCCCAGCAGGGTGGGGACCCGGCCGGCCGCGCGGCTGAGGCGGGCGGCCGTCGCGCCGCCGACGACCCCGCCGACGGCACCGGCCGCCACGAGCGCCCCGTACGCGGCCGGCGGCAGGTGCAGGACATCGCGCACCAGGATGACGAAGACGGCCACCTGCCCGAGGTAGACGGCGTTGATGAGCCCGGCCGTCATGGTCAGGGCACGCAGCAAAGGGTCACGTCCCACGAGGCGCAGGCCCTCTCCGATCTCGGTCAGCAGAGGCTGCCGGGCGGCGGAGGGCTCGGGCTTCGGGGCGCGGACGCCCTTGAGCAGCGCGGCCGACAGCAGGAAGGACAGTGCGTCGAGTGCCGCCGGTACGGCCCGGCCGACCGCGAAGAGGATGCCACCGAGCAGGTGCCCGAGCAGGTCGCGTCCCACGGTCTGCACCGCGAAGAGGCGGCCGTTCGCGGCTTCGAGCCGGTCCCTGGGGACGATACCGGGCAGAAGCGCGAACGAGGCGCAGTCGAACACCACTTCCCCCACGCCCAGCAGGAACGCGGCCGCCGCCAAGGGCCAGAACGTCAGCCGTCCCCCGATGAGCAGGGCGACCAGGACGGCCAGGGTCAGGGCGCGCAGCAGGTCGGCGCACACCATCAGGCGTCTTCGGTCGAACCGGTCGGCGTACGCGCCCGCGTGGAGCCCGAACAGCAGCCAGGGCAGTGTGGTGGCGGCGGTGACCACGGACACGCGGAAGGAGTCGTGCAGCAGGGCGGCCGCGAGCAAGGGCAGCGCCGCGAAGCGCATCCCGTCGCCGATCGCCGACACTCCCGCGGCGCCGGTGAAGCGGTGGTAGGCAGGGCTGAAGGGGTGGGTGGTCTCCGTGGTCAACGCGGACGTCCGGGCGAGAAGACGGCACAGCGCAGTTCGCTGGTGTAGCGGTGGCCGCCGACGTGGAGCCAGCGCTGGTCGGGGGTGGGCAGCATCTCGGAGAACTCCAGGGTGGCGTCGGTCTTCCTGGCCAGTCGGCAGAGCTGGCGCACGAGGAGGGGGGCGTCCCAGTCGACGTAGAGCGGCTTGGGCTCGCCGGGGACCTTGGCGAAGACGTGCCGGGGCAGGCCGTGGGCGGAGCGCAGCCGGCAGGCGGCAAGGAATTCGGCCGCGTCGTCGGCGGACATCCGGCTGCCGGAGAGAGCCGTTCCGTGCAGTCGTGCGGCGGGGATCCGCCAGGTCTCGCGTTGGAGGACCACGCGTCCACAGCGGATGCGGGGGATGTGTGCCAGTGCTCCGGCGCGCAGGCCGACGCCTCCGAAGTGGCGGGGGAAGGCGAACGGCGAGAGCGGGTCCTGGCGGATGCTGGGTCCGCCCGCGGGAGGTGCCATGAGGCGCAGTCGGCCGTCGACGCCGTGGGCGCGCAGCTCCAGCCGTCCGTCTTTGACGAGGACGTAGAGCTGGGAGGGCTGGAGGACCCTGTCGCGGGTCTGTGGAGAGCGGCCGTAGACCTCGAGGTCGTGGCAGGGGTGGGTGAGCTGGGTCGAGGACTTGTCGGGGTGGCCGCGGGAGAGGTCGGCCAGGATCTCGTCGTCGTCGAGGAGAGAGAGGTAACCGCGGTGGACCTCGGGCAGCAGTTCCGGGGCCCGTTCCTGGACGAGGGGGCCGAAGCTGGTGTGGGTGATGACTTCACGGACGGCGTGGCAGTCGCCGATGACGGCGGTGAAGTCGCCGTTCCGGAGGGCTTCCCGGTTCGTGGCGGCGAACAGCACATCGGGGTTGCAGACGGCGGAGGGGGTGGCGGGGTGGGTGCCGAGTACGGCTTCCACCCTTGCGCGCGGCACCACCGTCTCGGGCCGGTCGGTGGCGTCGCCGAGCAGGGCGTGGGTGATCTCGTCGTCCAGGGCGGTGAGTTCGGCGTCGACGGCGGCGCATTCGGCGGCCAGCCGGTCGCGGTCGTGGAAGAACGCCGCGTAGAGCCGGTCGAGCGGGATCTCGGTGCCGGTGCCGAAGCGTTCGGCGGTCCAGCGGGTCAGGACGGCGTGTTCGCGGCGCATCCGCAGCCGGGGCCCGGCCAGGACGGTCTCGTACACGACGGACAGTTCGTCGGTGATGAACCGGGCGATGTCCGGGCCGACGGTGAGGCCGTCCGGCTCGCCGTGGGCCTCTTCGAAGAGGATGCTGCGGTCGGCGTAGTGCAGGCCGCGGTTGCGGTTGGCGGGGCCGCGCGTCAGCTTTTCGAAGCGGTCCTTGGCGTCGGCCAGGAGGGCGGGGCGTCCGGCCGGTGGCAGGGCGGAGAAGCGGGCCAGGTCGTCCTCGAAGCGGGCGATCGCGGCGAGGAGGGGCCGGGCCGCCTCGTCGGGTGCGGTGGACAGCAGGTCGCGCAGGGCGGCCAGGGGCCGGTGGTCGCCGACGGGGATCTCGAACTCGCAGATCACCCAGCCGTGCTCGGCGAGCCGCCGCAGGGCGCGGTCGAAGGACCGCAGTGGGTCCGGTCCATGGGTGTCCTCCCAGCCGGCGCGCAGTTCCCGGACGGTACGGGCGCCGTCGCAGCACATCCACAGCCCGCTCTCGGCAGCGGAGACCTCGCCGCCGCCGAGATGGCGGAAGTCCCATTCGGTGTCGAGTCCGTCGGGGGTGGTGAAGGCGTACAGCTCGATGCGGCTGTCGCGGAGGAAGGCCAGTGGGCGACGCCTGGGCCGGACGCAGTCGGCGAGCCCCGGGGTCTCCCCCGCCACGGCGGCGAGGCGTTCCGCGGCCCAGTGGGTGAAGTGGGCGTGGCGCTGGAGCGGTTGTTCCGACGACCAGGTGATGCCCGGGGCGGTACCGACGCGGCCTACGGTGAAGGGGCCGAAGTGCGCGTGTGTCTCGTTCTTGGTGGTGACCCTCTGCAGATACATGGCCAGCAGGTCGGTCATCTTGCGGGTGTGCCGTCCGGTGGTGCCGTCGAAGGAGTCGAGCCAGGCGGCGAATTGGGGGTAGGCAGCGTCGTTGGACAGCAGGAGCACCTCGCGCAGCGCCTCGTCGGCGAAGGCGCGGGTGACGGCGAGGCCCGCGGCGTCCAGCCGCGCGCGGTGCCGGGTGGCGAACGCGGTCCGGCGTTCCGTCAGTTCCGTGGCCGTCCGCTGGTAGCGGCGCAGGGTCCCGGCGTCCGGGCCGGGCAGCAGGGCGGCCGCGGCGTCGAGCTCCGCGGCCGGGACGGACCGCAGCTGGCCCACCCACGAGGACAGCCGCTGGCGGCCGGATACATGGTGGGCGCGCAGCAGTGCCTTCACCTCGTCGGCCAGTGCGGCGAGCCGGTCCCGGTGGCCGAGGAGCGCTTCGGCCTCTTCCGCCGCGGCAGGGTCGACGAGCGGGTCGAGCAGTTCCATGGGGAAACCGGCCTGCCGGAGCACGACGACCGGAACGAGGTGCCAGGCGGGGTTGCCCGGCGGCGTGACGTCTTCGTCGGATCCATCGAATTCATCGGATCCATCGGATCCATCGGAGAAGGAGGTTGTCGGAGAGGTCACAGAGGTCCCGTCGTCGGTGCGGGTCGGGTGGGCGGCCGCTGCTCGTGGAGGGCGTCGAGGACGGCCATGGGGTCCGGTGGGAGGGCGGGCAGCAGTCCGGGGCCGCGCACCCAGGGCTTCACGCGCGGCCCGTGGTAGTCCGAGCCCGCCGTGGCCACCAGGCCGAGCTCGGCGCAGACCTGCGCCAGGTGCGCGCTCTGGGCGGGGGTGTGCCAGCTGGTCCACGCTTCGAGCCCGGCCAGCCCGGTGTCGTGGAGCGGTTTCAGCAGCGCCGTCGGGGTCTCGTCCGCGGCGTCGAGGGCGCGGGCGGGGTGGGCGAGCACCGCGACGCCACCGGCTTCGGCGATCCAGTGGAGGACCTCCGGCAGGTGGGGGCGCCAGGGCCGTTCGATGTGGAGCGGTTTGCCGGGGCGGCACCAGTCGGCCCTGAGCCGGTCGTACGAGGCCGGGGTGTACGGCGTGAATCGGGGGTCGTCGCCCGCGGCCTCGACCAGCAGCGTCAGGTAGTCGCCGACGTAGGCGACGCGGTCCCCGCCCAGCCGGTCGGTCACCCGGTCCCAGGTGAGCGGTACCCCGATGTGCTGGGCGCGGTCGGTCCAGGCGCGCCACCACTCCAGTTCGGCGTCGTGCACGCGGCGGAGCCCGCGCAGGAGCCGCGGGTCGCCGGGGTCGACGAAGTAGGCGAGGCAGTGTGTCTCCTCGCCGCGCCACTCGGTGGTGATCTCGCATCCGGGCACGACGGTGAGCGCCCCGTGGACGGCGCGGGTGAACTCCCCCACCCCGGAGAGGGTGTTGTGGTCGGTGACGGCGGCGGCCCGCAGTCCGGCGGCCAGGCAGCGGCGGGCGAGTTCCGCGGGGGACTCGTCGCCGTCGGAGTGGCGGGTGTGCAGGTGCAGGTCGGCCGGGGTGGTGCGGTGTGCGGGTACGCCGGGCATCAACGGTCCTCCGGGAACGAGCGCCGCCAGGACGCGGCGAGCCAGCGCTCGTACGCGGGGCCCGACGGGTTGTCCACGACCAGGCACAGCGGCTCGATGAGCCGGCCCGGCCCGCCGGCCAGGCCGCCGTGGAGCATCGTCAGGTTGTGCCCGAAGACCAGGTCGCACTGGTCTCCCGGCACGAGCACCTCCCAGCGGGAGCGGAAGGAGGCCCAGGTCGAGCCGGTGGCCATGGTCACCTGGTGGCAGAACAGCCGTGCCGCCGCGCCCCGGCATTCCTCGCACGCGCAGCGGCCGGACAGCGGAACGGCGGCCGGGTAACGGATGCGGTCCTCCTCGGTCAGTTCCGCTTCGCCATGGTGGAAGGACAGGCCGTGCCAGAGGGGCTCCTCCAGCCCGAGCATGGCGCCGAACGACGGGTAGGGGCAGCCGTGTTCGGACTGGCGCTCCAGCGCGGTCCGCACGTTGTGGCCGAGCCAGCGGGCCGCGGTCCCCACCGGGTCGTGGCCGGTGGGGACGGCGCGCCGGTCGAGGGTGTCCTCGATGATGGCGAGCCAGTCGTAGTACGTGGTGACGCTCAGTCCCTCGCCCGCGGCGGGCAGGAAGATGCCCTGGTACATCTTGTGGGCCGGGGTCGTGGTGTAGCCCGCGGAGCCGAACTCCCGCCACGCGGGATCCCAGTCGGGGGCGTCCAGCAGGCTGGGGGTGAGGTAGGAGCAGTGCTGCCCGTCGTGGTGCGGCAGCAGCGTGCGCGTCGTGAAGCCCTCGGGGACGTACGTCGGCTGCGGCTTGTCGACCTCCAGCCGCATGCCCGCCGGGGCGCCCCGGACGAGCAGGGCGTCCCGGAGCCGTTCCGCGAGGGCCAGGGCCAGCCGCCTGCTGTCCTCGACGCCCAGTCGCAGGCGGCCGATGCGGAAGACGGCGTAGCCGGTCCGGTGCAGCAGCCCGGCGGCCTCACGGGCCAGCCGCTCCAGTGCCGCGTCGGGTCCGCCCGGCGGTGTGCGGACGAGGTCGGTGCAGTCCAGCTGCGCCTCGGAGGGTGCGAACCTCACGGCTCCTCCCGCGGGTCCGTCCAGGGCGCCAGGTCCGGCGCGGCGCAATCGGTACGGAAGAGGAATTCGAACAGCAGCCGGGCGGCGATCTGGGCCGTGCTGCCGGACGGGTCGTAGCGCGGGGCCACTTCCGCGATGTCCACGGCCTCCACGGGCAAGGCCCGTAGTTCCTCGTAGACGTCCAGGAGGTGTCCGGTGCCGATGCCGCCCATGGTCACATGGCCGGTCCCGGTCGCCACGGCGCTGTCGAGGACGTCGATGTCCAGCGAGACGTACACGGTGTCGCACCGCTCGCCGAGTTCCCCGACGAGCGGGCGCAGGGCCGCGGCCGCGCCGTCCCGGAGGATCCGTGCCCCCGGCACCACGTGGAAGCCCCGGTCGATCAGGTCGCGGAACTGGTCGTACTTGGTCACGTCGCCGACGCCGACGAAGGCGATGTCCTCGGGGCGCATGCCGGGGAGTTCGCTGATCCGGCGGGAGTTCGACCCGTGGTAGAGCGGGCCGTGCAGGGTGCTCCAGTTGCCGAAGTCGAAGTGGTGGTCGATGTTCACGAATCCCACGCGCCGCGCGCCACGGTCGAGCCTGCCCGCGCGGAAGCCCGCGAAGGTCGGGAAAGTGGCGGAGTGGTCGCCGTTGAGGAAGATCAGGTGCGGGGCCGTACGGCTGAGCCTCCGGCTCCCGGCGGCGACCGCCTGGAAGGTGCGGATCGTGTCGGTGGGGTAGATGTGCAGGTCCCCCGCGTCGGCCACGCGCGGGGCGCGGTAGCGGAACGTCCGGCCGCTGCGGGTGTCCAGCATCCGCCACTGGCCCAGGCTGGTGAGGTAGCTGGAGAACACCAGGCTCGCCTGGCGGATGGCCCGGGGGCCTTCGGCCGCGCCGGGCCGGGAGCTGGCGGTGGCGTCGAAGGGGACGGCGGAGGCGACCCAGCCGTCGTCCCCGACGTCCACTTGCGCCGGGGACGTGACGGGGGCGCCGAACAGGGTGGCGAGACCGGCCCAGCCGGGCAGCGGGTCCGCCTCGAACTCCTCCGGCTTGACGCTGCGGTGGAGCGCCTCGAAGTCGGGGATCTCGGTCATGTCGCCTCCCTTGCGGAGCGGTCGGGGGGAGCCGGTTCGGGGGTGCGCACGATGCGGTGGGCGGCGGCGATCTTCTCCTGGAAGAGCTCCCAGCTGCGTTCCGGACCCAGGTGGGCGGGCCGGTAGACGACCGGGGCGTCCTCCCGCCACTGGGCGAAGTCCCAGTTGAAGATGCGGCCGCGCAGGCGCGGGAAGTCGGGGGTGAGCGGATAGGGGACGAAGTTGTAGAGGTTGAAGAGCCACAGTGCCCGGCTGTTGGTCTCCAGCCAGTCGACGGTCTGGGTGTGGGAGCGCTCCGTCTCCTCGTCCAGCCCGCCCATCATATTGAGGACGACCTTCAGACCGGCGTCATTGAGTGCGTGGATCTTCTCGGTGTAGTCGTCGAGACCGCGGGACAGTTTGCCGAGCTGTTTGAGCATCCGGGAATCGGCGGATTCGAATCCGAGCTCGACCACGGCGACGCCGAGTTCGAGCATGGCGTCGATGACCCAGTCCTTCACCTGCATGACGTGGGTCTGCGCGATGAACCTGTATCCGGGGTGGTCGCGGAAGACTTCCAGCAGATTGTCCACCGCTTTCTTCGACTGTCCGAAGGTCTTGTCGCCGATGTAGACGATGCGGGTGTCCGGGAAGCGGCCGGCGAGCTGGTCCACTTCGGCGGCGAGGGCGTTCCTGTCCACGAGGGTGAGCTGTTTGCTCCAGGCGTCGCCGCAGAAGGCGCACCGGTAGAGGCAGCCGTGGCTGGCGTTGAGACGCAGCATCGGCACCTTGCCGCTGTAGCCGCCGAGGTGCCGGTAGTCCGGTGCCCAGGTGATCCGCTCGGCGACGAGCCCGCGCGGTGCGGGCTTCTCCGTACGGCCGCCGCGTCCCGAGGCGAGCTCGACCAGGACGGCCGCGAAGCCGGCGTCGAGCTGGCCGCGGTGCACGGCGTGCACGGCGCCTTCGGGGGCCAGCGGGGCCATGTTGCCGCCCAGGACGACGCGCCGTCCGGCGCTCTCCAGCTCGCGCGCGAGGTCCAGGGCGAGCCGGAAGTTCTGCGCCAGGGGCGATATCAGGACGAGGTCGCCGGGTGCGGTCGACGCCAGCAGCGGATCGCGGCAGGACTCGGTGTCGGCCGGGGTGCGGGACAGGTCGCGGAAGCAGGACTCGATTCCCGCGCTGTCCAGCAGAGCCGTCAAATGGGCCACCCACAGGGGGATTTCCCAGAGTCCGTCCGACGGGATGAAGTATTCCGGGAGGAATGCGCGGAAGCGGCGGTCGTAGTCCTCGTAGTAGGCGGACAGCCGTGTGTCGGGGTCTTGTGTGGAGGGGAAGGGCAATTGGACGATGCAGCTCTTGGTCATGGTTCCCCCGCTCATGGGATTCTTCGGGGAGTGCTCGGAGAGAGACGGGCTCCTTTCCGTTCCGGTGCGGCCGCGTCAGTCCTGTCCGCGCTGTCCTCGGGAGAAGACCGCGCAACGCAGCTCGCTCGTGTGGCGCTGTCCTTCGATCTCCAGCCACAGCTGGTGCGGGGCGGGCAGCATTTCGCTGAATTCGACGGGGGATCCGCTCTTCCGTGCGAGGCGGAAGAGCTGTCGTACGAGGAGTGGGGATTCCCAGTCGACGAACACCGGCTTCGGCTCGCCGGGGATCTTCACAAAGCCCTGGTCCGGGAGCGCGAGGTCGCGGCGGAGCCGGCGTCCGGCGGCGAATTCGGCCGCGTCGCCGCGCGCCGGGTGCACGCCGGGGCTCCACCCGCGGAAGGCTGCCGCGGGGATCCGCCGGCGTTCGCGGTGGAGGACCACGCGGCCGCAGCGGATCCTCGGCAGGTGGTCGCGGCCGGCGCCGCGCAGCCCGACGCCGCCGAAGTGCCGGGGGAAGGCGAACGGGGAGAGCGGGTCCTGACGGATGCCGGGGCCCCCGGCGAGCGGGGCCAGCAGCTTCAGCCGCCCGTCGGTCCCGTGCGCGCGGAGATCCAGACGCCCGTCCCGGGCCGTGACGTACAGCTGCTGCGGGTGGAGCACACGCTCCCGGCCCTTGGGCGACAGGCCGTGGACCTCCAGATCCGGGCAGGGATAGACCAGTTGGGCCCCGGTCTTGTCCGGGTGCGCGCGGGCCAGGTCGACGAGGACCTCGTCCTCGGCCAGGAGATCCAGATAGCGGGAGTGGACCTCCGTGAGGAGTTCCGGGGCCTCGGCGTGGATCAGCGGCGCGAGGCTGGAGTGGGTCAGCGCCTCCCGTACGGCGTGGCAGTCGCCCACGACCGCGAGGAAGTCCCCGCGGGCGAGCGCGCCGGCGTCCGCCGCGGCGAGCATGACGTCGGGGTTGCACAGGGCGGGCGGTGCCGCCGGGAACCGGTCGAGCAACTCCTCCAGGCGTCCCCGCTCGACGGCGACTTCGTGCTCGCCGTCGGCGTGGCCCTCCAGAAGTGCCGCGGTGATCTCCCGGTCCAGCGCGGCGATGTCCTGGTCGATCTCCTCGCACTCCCGGGCGAGGCCCGGCTTGTCGGCGTAGAAGCCGGCGTAGAAGCGCTGGAGCGGCACCGTGGTTCCCGGACCGAAGCGCTCCTCGACCCAGCGGCGGAGGATCTCCCGCTCCCGGCGGACGCGCAGCCGCGGCGCGAGCAGGGCCAACTCGTAGACCACGGACAGCTCACGGCCGATCAGATCGGCGATGTCCTGGCCGATGCGCATGTCACGGACCGGGCCGTACGCCTCCTCGTAGAAGATGCCGCGGTCGGCGTAGTGCGCGCCGGCGGACCGGTTGGCCGGGGTTCCCGTGACGTCCTCGAAGGTCTTCTTCATGGCGGCGAGCAGCGGTGGGCGGCTCTCGGCGGTTCCGGACGCGAACTCCCGCAGACCGTCGTGGAATTTCCGGACAGTCGTGAGGTCCCGCGCTCCGCTCGACGTGTGCCGCAGGTGCTCGCTCAGCACGTCCAAGGGGTCCGCGGTTCCGATCGGGATCTCCCAGCGGCCGACCAGCCAGTCCTTCTCGATCAGTTCGTGCAGGGCGCGGTCGAGCCGGTCCGGTCCGCCACCACGGCGGGACCACTCGGCGCGCAGTGACGCGACCGTCCGCTCGCCGTCGCACCGCTGCCACAGCCACAGTTGGTCGGCGTCGAGGGTGTCGGTGGCCACCGCGACGAAACGCCAGTCGTCGGGCATGCCGGTGGTGGTCTCGAAGGCGTACAGGGCGATGTCGGCGCCTTCGGTGAACGCGAGCGGCCGCCGCCGGGGCCGCACTCCCTCGAACGCCGCGGGCCGTCGGCTGAAGACCTCCGCCAGCCGCTCCCCCGCCCAGTGGCTCAGGAAAGCCACCCTCCGCAGCGGTCCGACGTCCCACGAGATGCCGGTGGCCTCCGGGGTCACCCTGGCCACGGACAGGGGGCCGAAGTGTGCGTGGGTCTCGTTCTTCGTGGTCACGCGCTGGAGGTACATCGCGAGCAGGTCGGTCATGCGCCGGACGTGGCCGGTCGACCCGCCGGCCCCCTGGTCGATCCACGCCTCGAATTCCCCGAAGCGGGCGTCGTTCGAGAGCAGGAGGACCTGCTTCAGGTCCGGTTCGCCGAAAAGCCCGGCCATTCGGCGGCGCGCATCGGCGAACCGCTCGGTGAAGTCCCTTTCGTATGCGGTCCACATCGCGTCCAGGAGCCCGACGGCGTCCTGGTAGCGCTCGACCGCGCCGAGGGCAGGCGGCGCGAGGCGGGCACGCAGCCGGGCGAGCTCCCGCCGCGGGAGGGGACGGGCCATGCCGACGCCGGAGGCGAGGTCTCCCTCACGGCCGACGCGCGCCGTCCGCAGTTCGGCTTTGACCTGTCGGGCGAGACGGCGCACCGTGCCGTCCTGTGCGAGTACGGCGTCGGCGGCGTCGGCGGCCGGACGGTCGGTGAACTGCCGCAGGAGATCGGCCGGAAACCCGGCCTGGCGCAGCAACACCACGGGCACGAGCGACCATTCACGCTCGCGGCCCCGGGGGTGGGCAGGATCCGTACCGTGATCAGGCAACCGACTCACCCCGGAAATAGCGCCTTAATCGAGCCGAAAATCACGATAGTCGGCTGACAGTGAAGCTTCAACAGCATACGTGCGCATGCCACTTGATTTCGGCCATACCGTGAATCCTTCGCCTACTACGGCGAAGTGGACGCGCCGTGAACGCCGCGGTAGGGCCGACCGCCAGGGGCGCCGACGGGGCGGGACCGTCCGATCCAGTCACCCACAAGGGTGAGAACAGTACGTCTGTCATCCGATGGTCGGGACACACCGCTTCCATGGATCCGTCGACGAGGGGCTGCGCGCACGAGGGGGAACCGTTTGGACCGCCGCACATTTCAGAGTCGGCTGCTCGCCCTGGGGGGTCTGACCGCGGCCGGAGCACTGTTCGGGGCACCGGAGGCGGCGACCGCCGGTCCGGTGGGCAAGGGGATGCCGCGATCGGTGGTGGAGCACGGGCTGCCGTTCGCCGCGGAGACGCATGAGATCGTCAAAATGCCCGGCAGGCCGATGGTGTTGGTGTCGCAGATGTCCAACAGCCATCTGGTGAAGCTGCGGCTCGACCCGCGTACCGAGCAGGTGACGGGCATCAAGGCGTTCCCTCTCGGGCCGTCGGACGCGCTGTTGCACGGACTGGCCGTCTCGGCGCGGCACCCCGGGAGGATCTGGGCCACGCACGAGGGCGGGAACCGGCTGCTTCTGGTGGACCCGGGGGCGGACGCGCTCGATGCCGCGCCGCGTGTGGAGCGGGAGATCGCCGTCCCTGGCGGCGGCCACGGGCCGCACTACGTCAACGAGTACGGCGACGTGCTGTGGGTGACGTTGAAGGAGAGCAACCAGGTACTGGCCCTGGACCACACGTGTCCGGACCGCCATCGGCTCTTCGAGGCGAAGTCCCAGCCCATCTTCGCCGCCCGGCACCCGGTCAGCGGGGACTTCTACGTCAGTCAGGACAGCGCGAGTTCGTTGCTGCGGATCGACCCGCGGAGCGGGCGCACGTCGCAGATTCCCGTTCCGGCGGAGCGCGGCAGCACACCGGTGGGGCTGATCAGCGGGCCCGGCGGCGTCTGGGTGGTGCTGCTCGGCACGGCGGAGGCGGGGACCGGCACATTCGGCCGGATCGACGAGGACGGACGGATCGACTGGCACCGGCTGCGCGATCCGCAGGGGCATTCGGCGGGGCTGCTGCACCTGGCCTTCGATCCGCCGGGCACGGAACGCGGGCGGGAGCCCGGTCTGTGGCTGCTGGGATCGTCGATCGTCTCCGACAAGGTGCAGGACCTCATCGTCCGGGTGCGGTTCGACCCGTCCTGGACGCGGATCGTCGGGGAGGGCTACGCGGCACTGCCGACGCAGCACTGCAAGGCGCACCGCTTGCTGCCGTTGGAGCGCAGCGTCCTGGCCACCGAGCTGACGACCGCCAAGGTGGCGCAGCTGGCTGTTCCCGAGGAACTCTGCTGAGCGACGCGGTCGCGTCCGTGGGCCGGGCTCCGCGGTTTCGGGGCCGTCCGTCAGAATGCTTGTCGCGTCGGCCGGTTCGGAGTCGGCGGAAAGCTGACATCTGGAGGTCCCGGCCCATGAATTCCGATGAGTGCTGGCTGGTCGCGGGGCTCGGCAATCCGGGGCCGTGGTTCCGCGGCACGCGGCACAACGCCGGATTCCTGGTCGTCGACCGGCTCGCCGAGCGTCATGGAGCGACGTTCAGGCTGCACAAGGTCCGGTCCCGTGTCGCGGAGACCGAGATCGGCGGTCGTCGTGTGATCCTGGCCGAACCGCAGTGGTTCATCAACCTGTCCGGCAGCCCCGTCGTCACCGTCATGCGGAACTACGGCATTCCGGCCGATCGTCTGCTCGTGGTGCAGGACGACCTGGATTTCCCGTTCGGCGACATCCGGCTGAAGCGTGGTGGCGGTCCGGGCGGGCACAACGGACAGCGCTCGGTGATCAACGCTCTGGGCACCCGCGAGTGTATGCGTCTCCGCTTCGGAATCGGCCGGCCGCCGAAGGGCCGGACCATAGGGAAGTTCGTCCTGGAGGAGTTCTCCGAGGACGAACGAACAGAGCTGCCGACACTTCTGGACCGTTGCGCGGACACGGTCGAGACCCTGGTGCTCCACGGCTTGGACAGGGCGCAGCGAGAGTTGCACGCGGCCGACGTATGACTCGGCACGGCCGGCGGCGGAGCCCCCTGCGCGAGCGCCGGGGGGCCGGCCTTCACCGTGCCTCTACGGCACCCGCTGTCGTGCTGCTGTACAGGGCCTCGCCCATGGGGGAGCTCTCCCCGGAGACATGGGCCCGGACGGAGGCGAGGTAGGCGTCACGGCTGATGCGACCGTCGCCGTCGGTGTCCAGTGCGGCAAAGGCCGCTTCGACACTGCTGACCGGATTCCCCAGCGCCGTGCGCAACATCGTGAACTCCGGCAGGCGCAGGGCGCCGTCCTTGTCCGTGTCCGCAAGGTCGAACAGTGCGCCGAGCACGGGCTCGCAGATGCTGTCGAACGCCTCGGCGCCGGCCCACGCCGCGTACTCGTCGAAGGTCACCCCACCGTCGTCGTCCGCGTCCATCGATGCCCACGCCCGCTGTCCGGCCGTGCGGGCGACGACGACCAGTGGATCGTCCTCGGCATGTCCCGTGGCCAGTGCCACGCGCTCGGCCCGCGCGGAGTACTCGGCCTTCGAGATGACCCCGTCTCCGTCCGCGTCCAGCATGGCGAAGACCAGTCGCTTCGCGGTGATGTCGTCCACCAGATCCCTTTCTCCAGATACATCGGATACATCCGGTCGTGAGCGCGGCGTTCGCGCTCGGCTGTCCTTACCCGGCACCCCGGGGTTCAAGGCGGCCCGGACGGCTCGCGTCACGGTGATGTGGTGTGTGTGGCGCGTGTCCCGCGCACGGGCGGAACGCGCGCGGGCGACCCGCTGCCGGGAGCCGGGGACGGCGGGAGGGATCCGGGGTAGTCAGGGGCGGTAGCGGATTCGGGATTCTGGAGGGTGCATGGCCGGTGGGCGTGGTGCGGCAGTGGCGTTGAGTTCCCTGCTCCTGGTGGGCTCGTCCTTGGTGTGGGCGCCCACCGGTCAGGCTGACGGGAGCGGACACAGATGGGGCGTCCTGTGCACAGGGCCCAGCGAGAGTACGTACGACCCGCCGCTGACGCTTGCGCCACGCGATACCCGCGTCCACACGGAGGCCCAGTACGCGTGCACCGTCGCACCCGGCCGGACCGAATCGGCCACCGGCTCTCTGGACGGAGTGTCACCGGCGGCGTCCTGCAACGGTGTGGCCAGCCCCCGCCTCACGGAAACCGTGCGGTATGCCGACGGCAAGTGGTCGTCGATCGTTTACGACAGCGGGACGACCACCCGTGTCGCCGGCGCCCTTGACGTCACCCTGTCGGGCCGGGTCACCGCAGGGCGTGGCGAAGGGCAGTCGGCTCGGCGGGACGTGCTCCTCGCGCTGCCTCGCCAGTTGTCCACGGAGTGCCTCGCTTCCGGCATCAAGGGAAGCAACGGCCAGGCGCAGCTGGAGATCCGGCCGTGACCGGGGCCTTCGTGGGGATCCCCACCGAGCCCATCGGCAGCATCCCCCGGCCCGCCGAGCTGCTCGCGGCCATGGCGGACCATGGCGCCGGGCGGATCGGGGACGACGAACTCGCCGCCGTCCAGGACCGCGCGGTCCGTGACACCGTCCGCCGTCTGGAGGAGATCGGCTCGCCGGTCGTCACCGACGGAGAGCAGTCCAAGCCCAGCTTCGCCACCTACCCCGTCGCCGGACTGGACCGGCTGGCACCCGACGGTGTCGTCATCCCCTTCGCCGACGGGCACGAGCGGCGGCTGCCCCGTCTGACGGCGGGGCCGCTGCGTTACGCCGTGCACGCCGACCGGTATCTGCGGGCCGCCCGCCGGTACGCGACCGTTCCCGTCAAACAGGCCGTCATCGCCCCCTCGGCGCTCAGCCTGCTCTACCCGCCGGAAGGCATCGCCGGTTACCCCCGGGAAGTCTTCCTCGACGATCTCACCGCCGAGGCCGAGGCCGACATCCGCGGATGTCTGGACGCCGGTGCGCATGTCGTCCAGCTCGACTTCACCGAGGCGCGCCTCGCGCTGAAGCTGGACCCGGGCGGGGGCCTGTTGGAGCGGTTCGTCGCGCTCAACAACCGTGTGCTGGAACGCTTCTCCGCCGTCGAACGGACCAGGATCGGCGTGCACACCTGCCCCGGCGGCGACCAGGACTCCACCCACAGCCTCGACGTGGACTACGCCACCCTGCTGCCCGCGCTGCTGCGGCTCAAGGCTGGGGCCTTCTACGTCCAGCTGGCCGGCGAGCCGGAAGCGGACAAGGTTCTCGGTCTCCTCGCCGACCGTCTGCCCGGCCACGCCCGCGTGTTCATCGGCGTCACCGACCCGATCGACCCGCGCGTCGAGACCCCCGAGGAGGTCCGCGACCGGGTCCTGGCCGCCGCCCGTCATCTGCCCGCCGACCGCCTCGGCACCTGCGACGACTGCGGCTTCGCGCCCTTCGCCGACGACACCTCCACCTCCCGCGACACCGCCTTCGCCAAGATCCGCGCCCGGATCGAGGGCACCGCCCTGGCCGCCCGCGAACTGGCCGGCTGACAGCACCGTCTGCGTGGTGGCCGTCTCCCGTGACGGGAGCCGGGTACGCCGAAGGGCGGCGGCACCGTGGTGGTGCCGCCGCCCTTCGGCGGGTGGGAAGCCGGGCTCCGGATCAGTACGCGGAGTTGACGTTGTCCATGGAGCCGTAGGTCTTGGCGGCGTAGTTGCAGGAGGCGACGATGTTGGCGACCGGGTCGTAGATGTCCCAGGACGTGCCGTCGACGTGGAACGCCTTGAACGTCGGGTCGATGATCTGCAGCAGGCCCTTGGAGGGGATGCCGGCGACGGCGTTGGAGTCCCAGTTGTTGATCGCCTGGGGGTTGCCGGTCGACTCGCGCATGATATTGCGCTTCAGACCCTCGTAGGAGCCGGGGATGCCCTTGGCGTGCATGATGTCCAGCGCCTCGGTGATCCAGCCGTCCAGGTTGTTCGCGTACGCCTTGCGGGTCTCGACCGGCTTGCGGTCCTCGGAGCGGCTCGCGGCGGCCTGCTGGGCGGCCCGGTCGCCCTTGGTCTTGGCGGCGTCGGCGTGGGCCTGGGTGACAGCGGCCTGCTGGGCCTGCTGCGCCTGGCCGGAGTCGTCGGAAGCGGTGGTGTTCCACGCGACGGTCTTCACGGCCACCGGCTGGGTGTCGGAGGCGGCGAAGGCGTTCGGGACGGCGGCGCACGCCAGGATGGCGGCACCGGCCGCGGCGATGCCTGCGGCGGAGATCTTGTGAGCCTTGGGCAGACGGGTATAGCCGGAGATGGTGGAGCGCATGATGTGCTGAACCTCTTCCAATCGCGTGAGTCGCAGTGGCCCGGATCGGCGCGAACGAAAAGCGCCGTGTCTCGATCGACGGCGCCGTGCGACTCGGCAATTGTTAGCGGCGGCGAAAGGCGCTGGCAAAGGTGTGACCTACTACCGCGCTTCATACCGCCGGGGTCGCCGGGACCCAAAGAAATGCCCGGTTCGACCGCTTGCGGGGGTCACTACCGAGGTTCGTAAGTGATCTGGCTCCTATGCCCGGCCTCACACGGGGCGGCCTCCCGGCCGACCCGGAGCGACCGCTCGCACACCCGGGGTGACCACCCGCGCCGATGGCCGCCGAAAGGCTGGCGTAGGCTTCTGACCAGGCAACTTGACCCTCGGAGCAGCCATGTCGACAACCGCGGACGGTGCACGGGAGGAGCTGCGGCCGCAGCTGCTCGAACCGGAGCGGGTCCGTGGGCTGCTCGACGCCGTGATGAGCCTCGGGCACGGTCTGGAGCTGCCCCAGGTGCTGCGCGGCATCGTCCAGGCGGCGGTCACGCTCACCGACGCCGAGTACGGCGCGCTCGGGGTGGTCGGCGACGGGCAGCGGCTGTCGGAGTTCCTGCCCGTCGGGATGTCCGACGAGCTCACGGCCCGGATCGGCCGCACACCCTGCGGCCGGGGCATCCTCGGCGAGCTCATCCACAACCCCTCGCCCCTGCGGCTCACCGATCTCTCGCGCCACCCCCGCAGCTCCGGCTTCCCCGAGCACCATCCGCCGATGCGCAGCTTCCTCGGCGTGCCGGTCCGGGTCCGGGACGAGGTCTTCGGCAACCTCTACCTCACCGAGAAGCGGGGCGGCGCCTTCGACGAGGACGACGAGGCCGTGCTGACGACCTTGTCCATGGCGGCGGGCGTGGCCATCGACAACGCGCGCATGTACCACGAGAGCCGCCGCCGGGAGCGCTGGCTGGAGGCCCTCGGCGAGATCACCCGGAGCCTGCTGTCCGGTACGGACGCCGACGCGGCGCTCCAGTCGATCGCCGAGCGCGCGATGGAGGTCGCGAGCGCCGACCGCGCCGTCGTCCTGCTCCCGGCTCCGGCGTCCGGTACGGAGCCCCTGCTGACCGTGCGGGTGGCCCACGGGCCCGGCGCGGACCGGCTGCGCGGCCGGACGGTCCCGGCGACGGGCTCGCTGGCCGGGACCGCCGCGCGCACGGGGTCGCCGGTGGCCAGCGCCGACGCACGCTCCGACCCGCGGGCGCACCCCCTCGACGAGAGCGACGAGAGCGCGGAGGCGAGCTGCGGGCCCACCATCGCGGTCCCGTTACCGACGGGCTCCGGCGCCCGCGGCGCGCTGCGGCTGAGCCGGCTGGCCGGGCGGCCCGCGTTCGACGACACCGAGGTGCGGCTGGTCTCGGGCTTCGCCGACCAGGCCGCGATCGCCCTCGAACTCGCCCGGCGGCGGGCCGAGTCGGAGGAGCTGGCGGTGCTGCACGACCGGGACCGGATCGCCCGGGACCTGCACGACCTGGCGATCCAGCGCCTCTTCGCCACCGGCATGACCCTGCAGAGCGCGACCCGGCTCATCGACCGCCCGGAGGCAGCCGAGCGCGTCGGCCGCGCGGTGGACGACCTGGACACCACCATCCGGATCATCCGGTCCACCATCTTCGGGCTCCGCACGGCCGGTGACGGCGGTGCGGGGCTGCGCCGCGGCATGGCCGAGGCCGTGCAGGCCGCCACCCGTACGCTGGGCTTCGCGCCCGCTCTGCGGATCGACGGCCCCGCGGACACCGAGGTGCCCGACGAACTGGCCGCGCAGGTCCTGGCGGTGACGGTCGAGGCCCTCAGCAACACCGCCCGGCACGCGCGTGCCCGCCGCGTGGACATCACGCTGGTGGTGGCCGACGACGTGACACTGACGGTGGCGGACGACGGTGTGGGCGTCGGCGGCGGCCCGCACACGGGCGGCCTGGCCAACATGCGGTCACGGGCCGAACTCCACGGCGGCGCGCTGTCGGTGGAGTCACCCGCGGCCGGCGGGACCAGGATCGTCTGGCGCGTACCGCTGCCGGGGTGACCGCCGGGCTCGCGGGAGGCGTCCCCGTCAGGGTCGCCGCGCGCCCCGCCCTTCCAGCTGTCCGCGGGCCCGCCCGGCGATCTCCGCCGCCTGGACCCGGCGGCCCACGCCCAGCTTGGCCAGGAGGGAGGAGACGCGGTTCTTGACCGTCTTCTCCGCCAGCAGCAGCCTGTCCGCTATCTGACGGTTCGTCAATCCCTCGCCGATCAGCTCCAGGATCTGCCGTTCCCGGGGCGAGAGCCGGTCCAGCGCCGGGCCGTCCGGCTCCGCCCGCGACGCCTCGGGCGCGCGCAGCCGGGCCATCACGCGCGAGGCCGTGCGCGGGTCCAGCATCGACTCGCCCGAGGCCACCGTGCGGATCGCCGTCACCAGGTCCGAGCCGTTGATCTGCTTGAGGACGTAGCCCGCCGCACCGGCCATGATGGCGTCGAAGAGGGCCTCGTCGTCGTCGAAGGACGTCAGCATCAGACAGGCCAGATCCGGCATCCGCGCCCGCAACTCCCGGCAGACCCCGATGCCTTCGTGGTCGCCGCCGCGCCCGCCGAGCCGTACGTCCAGGACCGCCACGTGCGGGCGGGCGGCGAGCACGCCGGTGAGCGCGGCGGGTCCGGTGGCCGCCTCCCCCACCACCTCGATGTCCTCCTCCGCCTCCAGGAGGTCGCGCACCCCTCGGCGCACCACTTCGTGGTCGTCGAGGACGAAGACGCGCAGGGGCGCCGCAGAACTGTCCATGCGTTGCTCACTCCGTCGGGCGGGATGTACCGAATTGCCGGTCCACTGTATGCCGGTGCCCGGCACGGCGACGCGCGCGGGTCGCCCTCGCCGGGTGGTGCGGTGCCGGCCGAAAACCCCCGCCCACCTGCCGGGCAGGGCCGAACGGCCCTGGTGGATAGGGCCGAACGGGCCCTGCCGGGGGTTGCCATACTGACGCCGCCCACCCGCCGGACGGGCCGGAACCCCCGCCCGCCGGACCCATCGGCGCGACATGCCGCGCCCGCGTAAGGAGCCCCCACCGTGACCCCCGTCAACGCCGACTACCACGCGCTGCTCGCCCGGCACGACGCCATGCGGCTGCGGCAACGGCTGCTGTCCCCCGGGCGGCACACGGACACGGACCGTGCCGCGGACGAGACGGCCCGGCGCCACGACGGCGCGGCCGACCAGCGGGTGATCCTCCGTCACCTCGATCTCGTGCTGCCCCTCGACGAGCTGATCGGCCACCTCTACGACGCGATGTTCGCGCAACGCCCCTTCCTGCGGTCGCTGTTCCCCGCCTCGATGGAGTTCCAGCGCCGCCACCTCGCGGCGATCCTCCACTACCTGATCGAGAACCTGCACCGGCCGGAGGAGATCCGGGAGGCCTTCGCCCGGCTCGGGCGCGACCACCGCAAGCTCGGGGTGCGGCCCGCGCACTTCGCGACGTTCGAGGCCGCGCTGCGCGAGGCCCTGCGCCGCACGGCGGGCACACGGTGGAACCGGGCCATGGAGGAAGCCTGGCTGCGCATGCTGCGCTTCGCCGTCACGGCCATGGCCGAGGGCGCGGACGCCGCCCTCGCCGAACCCCCGGCCTGGCAGGCCACGGTGGTCTCGCACGAGCCGCGCCGGCCGGGCCTCGCCGTCCTGCGGGTGCGGCCGCACGAGCCCTACCCGTACCGGGCCGGGCAGTACGCGTCCGTGGCCTCCCCGCTGCTGCCGCAGGCGTGGCGGCAGTACTCGCTGGCCCGCGCCCCGCACCCGGACGGGGAGCTGGAGTTCCATGTGCGGCTGACCGGCGCGGGCGGGGTCAGCGAGGCGCTCGTGCTGCGCACCCGTGTCGGGGACACGCTCCGGCTGGGCCCGGCGGGCGGAACGATGACACTCGACGACAGCCTCCCGCGCGACCTGCTGATGGTGGCGAGCGATGTCGGATGGGCCGCCGTCAAGGCGCTGCTGGAGGAGCTGGCGGCCCGTCGGCAGGCGCACCACCGCGTATTCCTGTTCCTCGGCGTCCCCGGTCCCGGCGGGCTGTACGGCGAGGAGTCGCCTGCCGATCTGGAGCGCCGCCGCCCGTGGTTGCGCGTGGTCCCGGTGATCGGCGAGGGCCCGGCCGCGGACCCGTACGGGCCGCTGGTGGACGCGGCGGCCGGCCACGGCGACCGGTCCGGACACCTCGCCTTCGTCAGCGGCCCGCCCGCCATGGTGCGCGCGGCCGTGGCGCGGCTCGCCGGTGCGGGGCTGCCCGCCGGACGCGTCCGGCACGACCCCCTGCCCCCCTTGCCCTACGACGAGGTGCCGGCGGCGGCCGTGCGCTGAGGGGGGCCGAGAGCCTGCCGGAGACCCCTGGTGCACGGTCACGCCGTCCGCTACGTTCGCCTCGCGTACCGCATTGCTTCACTCCAGCGACACCTTCCCCTCTTCCATGCTCGCTGCTCTTGGATCGCACCGCAGGCTCCGTATTCCTCACCCCAAGGGGTCCCCGTCTCATGTCCGAACTCAATCGCCGGCGCTTCCTCCAGATCGCCGGCGCGACCGCGGGTCTCGCGGCTCTGTCGAGCAGCATCGAGCGCGCCGCCGCCATTCCCGCCAAGCGCCGCTCCGGCACGGTCGAGGACGTCGAGCACATCGTCGTCCTGATGCAGGAGAACCGTTCCTTCGACCACTACTTCGGTTCGCTGAAGGGAGTGCGCGGCTTCGGCGACCCCCGTCCGGCCGCGCCCTCCGGCGGCAGGTCGGTCTGGCACCAGTCGGACGGCACCAAGGACGTGCTGCCCTACCGCCCGACGGCGAAGGACCTCGGGATGCAGTTCATCGCGGGCCTCAACCACGACTGGGCGGGCGGCCACCAGGCGTGGAACGGCGGGAAGTACGACCAGTGGATCCCGGCCAAGGGCACGGGCACGATGGCGTACCTGACGCGGGAGGACATCCCCTTCCACTACGCGCTCGCCGACGCGTTCACCGTGTGCGACGCCTACCACTGCTCCTTCATGGGGGCCACCGACCCCAACCGCTACTACATGTGGACGGGCCACGCGGGCAACGACGGCAAGGGCGGCGGCCCCGTCCTCGGCAACGAGGAGGCCGGCTACGACTGGACGACCTACCCGGAGCGGCTGGAGCGGGCCGGGATCTCCTGGAAGGTCTACCAGGACACCGGTGACGGCCTGGACAAGGCCGGTTCCTGGGGCTGGCTCGACGACGCCTACCGCGGCAACTACGGCGACAACTCGCTGCTGTACTTCAACCGCTACCGCGACGCCAAGCCCGGCGACCCGCTCTTCGAGAAGGCGCGCACCGGCACCAGCGTCAAGAAGGGTGACGGCTACTTCGACGTCCTGCGGGCCGACGTGAAGGCCGGGAAGCTCCCCAAGATCTCCTGGATCGCCGCCCCGGAGGCGTTCTCCGAACACCCCAACTGGCCCGCGAACTACGGCGCCTGGTACATCTCCCAGGTCCTGGACGCCCTCACGTCGAACCCCGAGGTGTGGAGCAGGACGGCCCTGTTCATCACCTACGACGAGAACGACGGCTACTTCGACCACGTGCTACCGCCGTTCCCGCCCGCCTCCGCCGCCCGGGGCGCCTCCACCGTGGACACCGCGCTCGACCTCTTCCCCGGCAACGCCCACTACGCGGCCGGGCCCTACGGACTCGGTCAGCGCGTGCCCATGCTCGTGGTCTCCCCCTGGAGCACTGGCGGCTTCGTCTGCTCCGAGGTCTTCGACCACACCTCCATCATCCGGTTCATGGAGCGCCGCTTCGGTGTGCGCGAGCCCCATATCTCGCCCTGGCGGCGGGCGATCTGCGGCGACCTCACCTCGGCGTTCGACTTCCGGCTCCGGCAGACGGCGCCCGCCCGGCTGCCGGACACCCGCGCGTACGCGCCGCAGGACCGGCTCCGGCACACCAGCTATGTGCCGACGCCGCCCGCCCACCCCTCGCTGCCCAAGCAGGAGCGGGGCTCGCGGCCCGCGCGCCCGCTGCCGTACGCCCCGGTGGTGGACGCGGCGGTGACACCCTCGACCGGGCGCGTCACGCTCACCTTCAGCGGGGGCCCTGCGGCGGGCGTGTGCTTCACCGTCACCTCCGCGAACCGCGCGGACGGGCCGTGGACGTACACCACCGCGGCCGGCGCCGGGCTCTCCGACACCTGGAACACGGCCTCCTCGCACGGGGCGTACGACCTGGCGGTGCACGGGCCGAACGGCTTCCTGCGCGCCTTCAAGGGCTCCGGCACCACGGCGGGACCCGAGGTGACCGCCCGGCACGACGCCCACGGCGGCCGGGTCGAACTGACCCTGGCCAACCACGGCGAGGCCGACTGCCGCCTCACCCTCACCGACGCCTACGGCGGGAAGAGCGAGACGGTCCGGGTGCGGGCGGGCAAGCGCGTGGTGCGGAAGGTCGACCTACGGCACAGCAGGCGTTGGTACGACGTGTCCGTGGTCTGCGACACCGACCGCGGCTTCCTGCGCCGCTTCGCCGGGCACGTCGAGAACGGCGAGCCGGGGGTGAGCGACCCGGCGATCGTCACGGTCTGAGGCCGGGTTCCCGGCCGCCCTCCGGACGCCGTGTACGGGCCTCCGGGAGGGCGGCCGGGGAGCCGCCGTCGACCGGCAGGTTCGACACCCGTCAATTCCCGCCATTCTCGGCGGTAGTCCGGACATGCCACGCCGTATCGGACGGGGTCGACTGAAGCACCACTGAACCTTTCGACCCGATATGCGGCTGCCGAAGGCGTCGAGAACCGTCGGCGGGCCCCCGGCTTGATCCACCCTGCCGTCACACTCTCCCGGCATCGCCCCGCTTCTCCCCGGACATGATGTCGATCATGAGCGGTCCCGCCGATCCCCGAGGAGAACTGACGCCATGTCACAGCAGCACCCCGGACCGGTCACCGGCACCGGCACCCATCTGCGGCGCGAGCTCAGCCCGGTGGAGCGCTGGTACTGGACGGCCGACCGGACCTCGCCGCTCAGCGGCCTCGTCCGCACCCGCGTCCACGGGGACCTGCCGCCGGAGCTGCTGCGCCGCGCCCTGGACGTCCTCCAGGACCGGCACCCGCTGCTGCGCGTCGCGATCACGGGTGACGGCGACGGGGAACGCCTCGCGTTCCGGCCCGTGGAGACGCCGATACCGCTGCGCCACGTCGAGGTGGCACCGGGGGACCCCGAGGCCGATACCCGGTGGGAACACGAGACCAATGAGCACGAGTTCATGGAGCGCGTCGACTGGCGCACCGGCCCGCTGCTGCGCGCGACCCTGATCACACGGGAGGCGGACGCCGAGCACCCGGAGGCCGTCCACGACCTGCTCATGGTGGCCTCCCACTGCGTCGCCGACGGCATGACGGGCCTGTCCCTGCTCGAGGAGTTGCTCGGCATCGCCGCACAACTGGCCGCGGGCGGGGAACCGACGCGCGCGTCGCGCCCGGCACTGCCCGCCGCGGAGGACCTGCTCCCCCGTCGGCACCGCGGCGCCGAGGCGGCCGCCGCCCTCGAGGAGCTGCTCCGGCGCGACGAGGAGGAAGTCCGGCGGCTGCGGCCCCGCCGCGTCCTCCCCAGCCGGGCGGTGCCCTTCGAGCGGCGGCGCACCCGGCTGGTGCACCGGTCGCTCACCGCCGGGCAGTCGGAGCTGCTGGCGCAGGCCTGCAAGCGGCACGACACCACCGTCCACGGGGCCCTCGCCGCCGCGATGGTGACCGCCGTCGCCCAGGAGGCCGGTACCACGGAACCCGCGTACTTCTCGATCGGCTCCCCGGTCGACTTCCGCCGGGAGCTGGAGACGGCCGTCTCCTACGAGGACGCCGGGAGCTACGCCTCCACCCTGCCCTCCCGCGTCCGCTACGAGCCCGGCGCCGGCCTGTGGCCCATGGCCCGCGCCATCGGCCGGGACCTGACGGGCCGCCGGAAGCGCGAGGAGCACCTGACCATGCTCAACCTCATGGACCGGGCCGGGCCGAAGACCTCCGCCGACGGCGAGGCCTTCATGCGGTACATGGACGAGCAGGGGCCGCTCAACCTGTGCCTTTCCAACATCGGCCGCTACGACTTCCCCGGCCGGCTGGGCCCCTGGAGCATCTCGGACACCCAGCTCGTCGCGGCCGTCTCGGTGACGGGCGCCATCGTGGCGACCGCCAACACCAGCCACGGCGGCCTCGCCTGGAACTTCAGCCACGTCGACGGCTTGGTCCCGGCCCCACGCGCCCGGCGCCTCGCCGACGAGTCGCTGCGCGTCCTGCTGTCCGCGGTCTCCGCCTGACGGCTCTCGCCGCCCCCTCCTCATGGCCGCTCAGCCGTGTGCCGTCAGGGCCGCTCCGGCAAGGCGCCGACGCTCGTCGCCGACCTGACGGCCTCGCCCGGGCAGCCGGCCCTGAGGACGGGCTGCCCGTTCCGATCCGGATCAGTCGCCGGAACCCCGGGTGCCCACCCAGGTGGCCATCAGGGACTGGACCGCCGAGCCGTCGCGGTCGGCGAGCTTGGTGGCCGTGAAGTCACGGGCCCAGTCGGAGGTCTGCGCACGGAACACCGGCCACTCGGCGGTCAGCGCGTCGACGACCGTGGCAGCGGCCTCGGCCGGGGACTGCGCGGTGCCGAAGGACTTCTGGGCGCGGTCGATGTACGCCTGGAGCGCGGGGGCGTACGGGCCGGACGCGGCCAGCAGGGCCGGGATGTCGAGCCCCAGTCCGGCCACGAACTCGGTCGCGACCGCGCCCGGCTCGACCACGGTCACGTGCACGCCGACCGATGCCGCGACCGGGGCCAGCGACTCCATGAACCCTTCCACCGCGAACTTCGCCGCGCAGTAGGCCTCGTTGAAGGGCTGGCCGACCACTCCCCCGACGCTCGTCACGGTGATGACGCGTCCCCGCGACGCCCGCAGGTGCGGCAGCGCGGCGCGCGTCACCTCGACGACGCCGAAGTAGTTGACCTCCATCGCGGCGCGGACGGCGGCCATGTCGTCCCGCTCGACGGTTCCGATGTGACCGGCGCCCGCGTTGTTGACCACGGCGTCCAGCCGCCCGTACTCGGCGACGACCTCCGCCAGGCAGTCCGTGACGGACCCGGCGTCGGTCACGTCCAGCCGCCCGACCCGGACCAGATCGCCGACGCCCGCCTCGGAAGCGGCCTTCAGCAGGGCGTCCGCCTTGCGCGGGTCGCGCATCGTCGCGACGGTCCGCCAGCCGGCACGCGCCGCGCCGACCGCGGCGGCGAGGCCGATGCCGGAAGAGGTGCCGGTGATGAGAACGGTCCTGCCGGTCACGGGGGTCATGGGGCCTCCACCGAGCGAGCGTTTCTGTGTGAGTACATGCATACCGCCCGGACCGGCCCCATGGCACGCAACGACCTCACCCTCAGGCCGCGCCGGCCGCGTGTTCGTGTTCGCAGGCGGCGTCGATCCCGTATGTCTCCCATACGGGGAACCCGTCCTCGACGGGGACGGGTTCGCCCTCGGCCAGCAGGCACGCCGTGAGCGCCGCCCGCAGGGCCTCGGCGCGCAGGCCGGTGCCGATGAAGACGAGTTCCTGGCCCTGGGCGGTGCCCGGTTCGCGGGCGCCGGAGGGCTCGAAGCGGGCCACCGCCCCGGCCTGTGACCACAGGCCGGTCACCCGGGGGCGGCTGGCCAGCCAGAAGAATCCCTTGGAGCGCAGGACCCGGCCGTACGTACCGCTGTCGAGCTCCTCGGTGACGAAGGTCCACAGACGCCCCGGGTGGAAGGGGGCTCGCGAGCGGAACACGGTGGAGGAGATGCCGTACTCCTCGGTCTCCGGCACATGGTCGCCGTTGAGCTCCTTGACCCAGCCGGGCGCCTGCTGGGCGCGTTCGAGGTCGAACAGGCCGGTGCCCAGGACATCCTCCAGTGCCACGCGTCCGTGGGTCGTGGACATGACGCGGGCGGCCGGGTTGAGCCGGGACAGCATCGCCCGCAGGCGGTCGGCCGCGTCCGCGTCGACCAGGTCGAGTTTGTTGACGACGATGACGTCGGCGAACTCGACCTGGTCCATCAGCAGGTCGCTGACGGTGCGTTCGTCGCCCTCGTACTGGTCGAGCCCCCGCTCGGCGAGCTCGTCCCCGCCCTCCAGCTCGGTCAGGAAGGTGGCGGCGTCGACGACGGTGACCATCGTGTCGAGACGGGCGAGGTCGCCGAGCGTCGCACCGTCGTCGCGCGGGAAGGAGAACGTGGCGGCGACGGGCATCGGCTCGGAGATGCCGCTGGACTCGATGAGCAGATGGTCGAAGCGGCCCTCCCGGGCCAGCCGGGCGACCTCTTCCAGCAGGTCGTCCCGCAGGGTGCAGCAGATGCAGCCGTTGGTCATCTCGACCAGGCGCTCCTCGGTGCGGGAGAGGGCGGCCTCACCACCGCGGACGAACGCGGCGTCGATGTTGACCTCGCTCATGTCGTTCACGACGACCGCGACCCGCAGGCCCTCCCGGTTGCCGAGCACATGGTTGAGCAGGGTGGTCTTCCCCGCCCCCAGGAACCCGGACAGAACGGTCACGGGCAGTCGCTCGCGCGCCATGCCGGTCAGCCTTCGGGGCGCAGCAGGCCGCGCTCGTACGCCTTCACCAGCCGCTGCGGGACCCGGTGCACCGATCCGTCGATCGTCACCGGCACCAGCCGCGGCGTCGCGGCCTTCCACCGGGCTCGGCGGTGGCGGGTGTTGCTGCGGGACATCTTCCGCTTCGGGACGGCCATGAGGGTCTCCTGAGTGAGGTGATCGGCGTCATCGGCGACCGTACATGAAAATGAATTCCATCTCTACCTCGTTGGGTACCCGTACGGCCGCGCCACGACTGGCAGCCGTGATCCGGCCCGAGGATGCTGGAGCGTGTCGCACAACGCGGAAGAGCGGGAGCGGGTACGTGAGGGCACCGGGTGCGAGGCGCGCTGCCATGGGGCGCTGGTGCCTGCGTCACCTCCAGCTGCTGCCGGTCCTCCTCCTCGTCGTCGGCGTGATCCTCGACTACAACACCTCTCCGCACTTCAGCGCCGAGGCCTTCTACACGGCCGCCCCGATGACGGCCGCTGCGCTGCTGTCGCTGCGCGCGACGGTCCTGGCGGGCCTCGGCGCCTGCGCCGCCGACGCCGCGCTGCTCGCCCACTTCGGCTTCCTCGACGATTCCGGCGGGCGGAGCGAGCTGGCTGCGGTCGCGACCGTCTCGGCCTTCGCCGTCGTCGTCAACCGTCTGATGTACTACAGCGACGTACGCCTGCGGTCCGCGCGCAAGGTGGCCCTCGCCGTACAACGCGCCGTACTGCCGCAGCCGCCGGCCTCGATCGGGCCGCTGCGGATCGCCGTGCGCTACCAGTCGGCCGTCAAGGACGCGCAGATCGGCGGCGACCTGTACAGCGTGCAGGACACCCCGTACGGGGTGCGCTGTCTGATCGGCGATGTACGGGGCAAGGGCATGGAGGCCGTCAAGGCGGTGGACGTGGCGCTGGGGGTGTTCCGGGAGGCCGCCGACGACGAGCCCACGCTCGTCCGGATCGCGGCCAGGCTGGACCGGGCGCTGCTGCGGGAGGCGAGGCGGCGGACGGGACCCGAGCAGACCGAGGGGTTCGTCACCGGACTCCTCGCCGAGATCCCGCACTCCGGCGACGAACTGCGGCTGGTCAACCACGGCCACCCGGCCCCGCTGCTGCTGCGCGGCGGTGAAGTGCACTGTGCGGAACCGTCCGTTCCGGCACTCCCTCTGGCATTGGGGGAGCTGGGCACCGGCGAGGACCGGACCGACACGGTGCCGTTCCCCCCTGGGACGACCCTGCTGCTGTACACCGACGGCCTCACCGAGGCGCGGAACCGCGCCGGGGTCTTCTACGACCCCGGCGCCCGGCTGGCCGGGCACGACTTCCCCGGGCCCGACGCGCTGCTCGACGCTCTTCTCACCGACGTGGGCCGGCACGCCGGCGGCCGCATCACCGATGACATGGCGCTGCTCGCGGTGACGCGGGACGGGGAATGCGCGGGTTCCTGACAGCGCCCGCCCTGCCAGTGCGCGATATTCAGCGGGCCTATGCGGGCAGCGGGCTCGGGCCGTAGGCGTTGTCGTGCGGCGTGCTGTCGAGGGCCCAGAGCACCACCAGGACGATGATGCCCACGAACGGGATCAGGCCGATGAGCAGCCACCAGCCCGACCGGCCGGTGTCGTGCAGCCGGCGGATGCCGACGGCGATGCTGGGCAGGAGCACGGCGAGGCTGTACAGCGCCCCGAGGAGAGGGCTCGTGCCGAGCGCGGCGTCGACGACGGCCACCACGATGCTGATGACGAAGCTGATCAGAGTGAACATCCAGAATTCCTGGCGGCCTGCCCGCCCGCTGAATGCCGTGTACTTCTTGAGCACATCCACGTACCAGTGCACGTTCGCCCCCCGAAGTGCCGTGGCGGGACCCGTTCATGGGCCGGGCCTCAGGCTGAAGGTAGGGGGCTCGGAAGGGTTGGTCAACCGTTGTGCGGGGGCGGCCGACCGGCACCCGCACCGTACTGCGGGCCGTCGGCGTACGCGTGCGGGAGCCGGGCCGCGGTCAGCCCGCCGGCCGCTGTTCCTCCGGCTCGGTGCCCGCCGGGGGGTCGATCACCGGCACCGGTTCGAGGCCGATCTTCTCGGCGATCCGGGTCAGCAGGACGTCCTGCGCGGCGAGGTGGCCCTGCAGGTGCGCCATCTCGTGCAGGGTCGCGCTCGCGTCGTGGAAGGTCGCCTCGGAGCGCTTGTCCGACGCGGCGGCCTGTACGTTCTGGCCCACCATGATGACCGACAGCAGGACGAGTTGCAGGAACGTCTGCGCCACCCAGGACACGATCGCCGCCGCACCGGCCTTGATCGCGTCCGGGAGGCTGATCAGGTCGAACAGCGCGAACACGTAGGCGCACCACATGCTGCCGACCGCCCGTGTGACGACGATCGCGACCTTCGTGTTGAACCGCGTGACCGCGTTGCCCTGCGGGTGCTGGTCGGTGACCTTCACCGGTCCCTGGGCGTCCCGTGAGGCGATGTGCGGGTGCGGCAGATGCTGATAGATCGTCATGACTTCGGTTCTACCCCGTGGTGCCTCTGCCCGGGGTGTGCGCCGGGTCAGGACTGCGCAAGTTTTCCACGGGCCGCCCCCGACGCGGACCGCGACGGACATGACCGACAATCGCCGTATGAACGTCCCCGAGCTGCTCGAAGCCGCCTCCCTGCTGGTTCCCGAAGAGACCGCCACCGGAAACGACATCACGGTGAACGACGTCTGGGACCACCTCGTCGGCGACGAGTGGGACGTCGCCCTGGAGTTGCTCGAGGAACTCGGCGACGGCCGTCCGCTGCCCCCGGAGTTCTGGGAGACACTCGCCGACGCCGCCCGGCAGTTGAGGCTGGAGCGAAGCACGGCCTGGTGCCATTGGCGCCATTACGAAGCCCTCAACGGTGTGATCCGGGCGGACCTGACGCTGCGGCCCGCCGAGGAAGCTCGCCGCAAGACGCCCGTCCCCGGCGCCGGGATCCTGCGGCCGATGTGGGACATCGGGCATCGCTCCCCCGCCGGTGAGCCGGCGGTCAACATCGCCGCGCTGTGGGTCGAGGGCAGGCATTCCCTGGAACCGGGCGGCCGGTCGCCGGTCCGGCTCTCCCCCCTCGTCCCCTCCCGGTGGCGGCACCTCCGGCCCGGCCGGCGGATCACCATGTACGAGGACCGGACGGTGGCCGGGACCGCGACCGTCCTGGAAGTCCGCCCACCCGTCACCGCGACGCCGTCGGCATGACTCCCGCGCGCATGCGCGGCCGCGACCGGGACAGCGGATAGCTTCCCTCCATGGACGAACGCAATGGCCTGGCCGTTCCCCGTTCCCTGGCGGAGGTGTGCGACCCGGCGCGCCTGGCACTGCTCGTGTACGACATGCAGGTCGGCATCCTGGAGCAGATCGGCGAGCGCGACCGTGTCGTCGGCCGGGTGACGGAGGTGCTCGACGCCGCACGTGCCGCGGGGGTCCGTACGTACTTCCTGCGCCATGTCACGCTTCCCGTCGAGCTGATGGGCGTCTCCCAGTTGCGCATGTGGCGCGGCTGGCAGCGGGCGGAACGGGCGGCCGATGTGGTGTCCCCCTTCCCGCCGCACGCCGCGCACACCCAACTCCTCCCCGGGCTGCGGCCCATGGACCGCGAGGCGGTGATCGACAAGATCACCATGTCGGCGTTCGAGGGCACCTGGCTCGATATCGCCCTGCGCGACTGCGGGGTCACGGCGGTCGCCGTCGTCGGTGTCGCCCTGGAGATCGGCATCGAGCCCACCGCCCGCCACGCGGCGGACCTCGGCTACATCCCGGTCGTCGTCACCGACGCCTGCGGGGCGGGCGACCCGGAGGCGGCCGAGCGGTCACTGGCGGCACTGCGCTTCGCGGGGGACGCCGTGCTGACCACCACCGAGGAGTTCCGCGCCGCACTCGCACACCGTTGATCTTCCACCGGACGGCGGGACGGCGGGACGGCGGCATGGGTCACAGGAAGTGTCCGCTGGGCAGGTACGGTGCCGGGGCCGTCATGCCACGGACGGCGAGGTATCCCTCCTGGCCGATGTCGAGGCGGGCCGCCAGGCCGACGTCGACCGCCCACTCGTTGGCGGTGGTGACGCAGTTGACGAGGGTGTCTCCACGGGAGGCGGCCAGGGCCTCCCACAGGAGGCTCCGCGCGGTGTCCGTGTCCGCGGCGGCCAAAAGCGCCGCTCTTCCCCGGTCGTCGATGTACACATAGCCCGGCCCGCCGTTCGTGCGGGACACGACGAGCCGCAGGGTGGCGAGCATGTGGCTGTGGTCGGATCCGTGACCGGCCCCGCGGAGGTCCTGGTCCAGCCGGTTCATCCAGTCGATGTCGTCGGCCCGCCCCTCGCGGAGCCCGGTGACGGCCGGGAGCGTGGACCGGTCGACGGTGCCGACCATCCGCATCTGCGGATACAGCGAGAAGCCCGCCAGCCGGTACCGCCGGGTCGCTCCGGGGTGCACGGTCGAGGAGAACATGCCCTGCCGGCCGTCGGCGTGCGCCAGGACCGCGTCCATCAGCCGCCGCCCGATGCCCCTGGCCTGACGCGCGGGCACGACACCGTACGTGGCGAGGTACCAGAACCGGCCGCGATTCTGCGCGACCGCGAAACCGACGACCTCGGCGTCGTCCACGGCCACCCAGCAGCCCCCGGGGTCCCGGGCGAGGAAATACCCCACCCGGTCGATCCACTGCCGCGTGGCGGACGCCGAGCGGGGTTCGATCTCCGGCTCGCAGACCCGCCTGCTCAGCCGGTCCGCCTCGAAGAACGTCACCGCGGAGGCGCGCTCCGCGGCGGGGAGGTCGTCCGGTCGCATCGGCCTGACTCGCGCAGCGTCCATGACGGTCAGTGTGCGGACCGGCGCACCCGCGCGCATCCGATTTTCGCACCCGGCCCCAGGGCCCGTGTCCATGGTCGCGGGTGCCCGGCTAGCATCCGGGCATGTCTGTTCACGAAGTAGAGATCAACGCGCTCCAGGGCGGTCCCGCGGACCTGGGGCAGTACCGCGGCAAGGCCGTGCTCATCGTCAACGTCGCCTCCAAGTGCGGCCTCACCCCTCAGTACTCCGGTCTGGAGCGCCTGCACGAGCGGTATGCCGCTCGTGGCTTCACCGTCCTCGGCGTCCCCTGCAACCAGTTCCTGGGCCAGGAGCCCGGGTCGGCGGCGGAGATCGCCGAGTTCTGCTCGGCCACGTACGGGGTGACCTTCCCCATGACCGAGAAGATCGAGGTCAACGGGGACGGGCGGCACCCGCTGTACGACGGACTCGTCACCACCGCGGACGACGAGGGCCACACCGGGGACATCCGCTGGAACTTCGAGAAGTTCCTCATCGCCCCGGACGGCACCGTGGCGGCCCGCTTCTCCCCGCGGACCGAGCCGGACTCCGCCGAGGTCGTGGCGGCCGTAGAGCGGAACCTGCCCGCCTGATCCACGACTTCGTCGACAGCGCCTTCGGCGGCCTCGACGTCGGCCGCGAGGACGGGCCGGAGTTCCGGGCCTGGCTGCTGGACCGTATGGAGATCGGCAACGCCTCGGGCTACGAGCGGTATCGGCGGCTCGTCTCGGTGCTCGGCGGTCTGCCCGCCGACCCCGGCATGGGTCCGGCCGTCGAGTGGCTGATCGCCGGCCTGCGAGCCGACCGGACGTAGGGCCCGGCCGTTCCGCCGAACCGTGCATCGCGCGATGCGATGCACGGTTCCCGCCCCGACAACCAGGGAGATGTTCATCAAGCCCCTGAGCTGATCGCGTGTTCAGACCCGGGCCTGGTGCAGGACCTGGATTTCGGTGGACTCGTAAACTCCCCAGATTCCGCTTTCCACGCCGGCGGCGCGCCATTCGAGGCCGCTCGCCGGCACGTGGGGGGCGAGCAGGCCATGGGCGTTGATCCAGGCCGTGCCGCACTCCAGTTGTCCGGCCATATGAGCCGCCCGCTCCGGGTCCGCGCTCCATACCGAACCGGAGAAGAAGCGGGTGGCGTTGGCGCGGTCCACGGCGTCGGCCGGCTCGGCGTACGCGACGACCGGCAGGGCCGGTCCGAACTGCTCCTCGGCCACGATCCGGCTGCTGTCGTCGACGTCGGCCAGCACGGTCGGCTCGTAGAAGTACCCCGGCCGGTCGATGGGTTTGCCGCCCGCCGCGGCCCGCGCCCCGCCGCGCAGCGCGTCGGTGACCAGTTCCGCGACCCGGTCGAACGCCGGCCTGTTGTTGACCGGGCCGAACCGGACACCGGGATCGGCGCCGTTGCCGACGACCGCCGACCGGGCCCGGCCGGCCAGCGCCTCGACCACCTCTCCGTAGAGCGCCCGGGGCACGTACACCCGCTTGAGCGCCGAGCACCACTGGCCGTTGTTGCGGAAGGCGGCGTCGAAGATCCTGTCGGCCACACCCGCCGGATCGACGTCGTCCAGCAGGATCGCCGGGGCGCTGCCGCCGAGTTCCAGGGTGACCCGCTTGAGGCCGAGTGCCGCGGCCGCGGCGACCCGTTTGCCGGTGGCCACCGAGCCGGTGAAGCTGATCTTCCGGGGTACGGGGTGGGCCGTCATCCGGGCGCCCAGCTCGTCACCGCCGCTGACCACGTTGAGGACTCCCGCGGGCAGCACGTCCCGCAGCAGTTCGCCCATTCTCAGCGTGGACAGCGGGGTGTACGGCGACGGCTTGAGCACCATGGTGTTGCCCGCCAGCAGCGCCGGTCCGATCTTCCAGGCGGCCAGCGCGAGCGGAAAGGTCCAGGACGTGATGGCCGCGACCGGGCCGACCGGCCGCCGGACGATCACGGCGGACGCCTTCCCGTCGTCCTCGCCGGCCTGGCGGGGTATCTCCAGGTCGGCGAAGTGCTTGAGCCAGTATCCGGAACTCATCACTTCCGACCTGGCGTTCGGTATCGGCTTGCCCTGCTCGGTGGTGAGGACGGCGGCGAGTTCGCCCGCATGCGACATCAGCACGTCCGCCGCGGCGTGGAGCGCCTTGCGGCGCGTGTCGATGTCCGCGCTCCATGCCCGGCGGGCAGCGGCAGCGGCGGCCATCGCCTGGTCGAGCTGTTCGGGCGAGCAGTCGGGCGCGTGCGCCGCCTCCTCGCCGGTGGCAGGATTCACGACCCCGAACGCACTCGACGCCGACACGCTTCTGCCGCCGATGGTCATCGTGAACTCTGGCATCACTGCCTCCAACCTCGGGGGTCCGGTGGCCGGGCGGCGGAGCCCAGGCGGCCGGCGCGGCGGAGCGGGTGACGGCGGGGGGCGCGGCACCGTCGCGTCGCGGCTTCGCACCGTGCCGGACGATCCCACCGTGACAAGTTTCCGCCCCTCGTACATGTGGTTCCGCGACGCGGCGTCGGCCGACCCCGGCGGATTCCCAGCTGCCCCCCGATGGACTCCAGCTGGGAATCGCCATTCCCCCGGTCCGGGTCGGCCGACGTCCAACAGCTCAGCCGATGAGGCGCCGGGAGTCGAGCCGTTTCCTGTTTCCTTTCCCGGCGCCGGACAGGGAAACCGCTGCTGACCTGCGCATACCTGGAGGCGATCAGATACGGGTGACCGGGGTCGGCGCCGGTCCCACCGGGGAACGCGACGCTCCCGGTGGCAGCCTCGTCCCGTCGAAGGACTCCGCGAGGGGGAAAGCGCATGGCCGAAGCCCACCGTCCGGCTTCCGAAATCGCCTCGCCCGCGCCGACAATGCGCTCCTGGAAGGCACCGAGGAGGGTGGCTCACGCGTGGCACAGGAACAGGAGAAGCGGCCGGGTTCCGGGAAACAGGACCGGCCCGGGAGCGAGGGCCGGGGTGAAACAGGCGCGGAGTTACGGAGGTTGCGTCAGGAGCGGGGGGTCTCGCTCGCGGTGCTGTCCCGCATGGCCTTCTACAGCAAGGGCCACCTGAGCAAGGTGGAGAACGGCGAGAAGCCGCTGACGCTCGATCTGGCCCGCGCGTGCGACCGGGCCCTGGACTCCGGCGGCGTGCTGGAGAAGATGCTCCCGGAGTCCCGGGCCGACGCGCACGGAGGCTCCGGGCGGCAGCCGAACGACGTGTGCCCGTACCGGGGGCTGGCCGCGTACCGCCCCGACGACGCCCGCTGGTTCTTCGGACGGTCCCAGGCCACCGCCTCCCTGCTGGCCAAGCTGACGGACCATCTGGAAGGGGTCGGTCCACTGCTGGTGGTCGCTCCTTCGGGCGCGGGGAAGTCGTCCCTGCTGCGCGCCGGGCTGCTCCCGGCCCTCGCCCGCGGTGTTCTCCCCGTCGCGGAGTCCAGCCAGTGGCCCGTGGTGCTGCTGACACCGGGCGAGCACCCGGTCGAACAGCTTCTGTCCGGGATCGCCGAGGCGACGGGGGCTCCCCGTGCCGACCTCGTCCGGGCCCTCGGCCGTTCCGCGCGGCGCCTGGCCGCCACGGTGTCCGCCGCGATGAATCCGGAGCCCTCGCACACCCCTTACGGGACGGCCGGTGAAGCGGTCCAAGTGGTCGTGGTCGTCGACCAGTTCGAGGAAACCTTCACCCTCTGCCAGGACCCGCGGGAACGCCGGACCTTCGTCCGGGCGCTGCACGCCCTGGCCTCCCGCGCCGACGAGACCGGCGAGGCCGATGAGACCGACGAGGCCGATGAAGCCGACGGACCCACGCGTTCCGCCGGGCTGGTCGTCCTGGGCATCCGCGCGGACTTCTACGGCCAGTGCCTGACCTGCCCCGAGCTGGTCGCCGCCCTGCAGCACGGCCATGTCCCCCTGGGGCCCATGAACGTGACCCAGCTCCGGGTGGCCATCACCGGCCCCGCCGACGAAGCGGGCCTCGACATCGAACCGGGGCTGGTGGAGATCCTCCTCCGCGACGCCACCATGACCTCCGACACCACCGGGAACACCCCGGCCCCGGGGACACTGCGCCCCGGAATCCTCCCTCTCCTCTCCCACGCCCTCCTCACCACGTGGCAGCACCGCGAGAACAACACCCTGACCGTGAACGGCTACCAGCTGACCGGCGGGATCTCGGGAGCCGTCGCCGCCACCGCGGAACGCGCGTACACCACACTGCCCCCGGACCGGCAGACCGTGGCACGGCATCTGCTGCTCCATCTCGTCCGTGTCGACGACACCGGCGAGACGAGCCACCGCATGGAGCGCGGCAGGCTGCTGGAGCGCGCCCCCGACCCGGACACCGCCGCGGCCGTTCTCGACGTCTTCACCCAGGCCCGGCTGCTGACCCTGGACGCCGAACACGTGGAGCTGGCCCACGAGGCCCTGCTGCGCGCCTGGCCACGGCTGCGCGAGTGGATCGACGAGGACCGCGCGGCGCTGCGCACCCGGCAGTCGCTCCTGGAGGCGGCCGAGGCCTGGGAGCGCGAGGGCCGCGACGCGGGACTGCTCTACCGGGGCACCCGGCTGGCCATCGCCCGCGAGTGGGCCACCGACCCGGCGCGCCGCGTCACCCTGGGGCCCGTGGCACAGGCGTTCCTCGACACCGGCACCGACCACGAGGCCGCCGAGCGGAAGCGGGAGCGCCGCCGTACGAGGCGGCTGCGCCAGTTGGCCGGCGGCCTCGCGGTCCTCATGGCGCTGGCCCTGATCGCCACGGGAGTGGCGTTCCGGCAGCGGGAGTCGGCCGTCACCGCCCAGCACCAGGCCCAGTCACGGCAATTGGCCGCGCAATCCGGCGCCCTGATCGATTCCGACCCCGATCTGGCCTCGCTCCTGGCCCTTCAGGCCCATCGGACGAGCCCCACCGACGAAGCCACCGCCAGCCTCTACATGGCCGCCGCGCTCCCTCTTCGCCAGCGCCTCATGGGGCACGCCGACACGGTGGCCTCGGTGGCGTTCAGCCCGGACGGCAGGACCCTGGCCACCGCCAGTCACGACAGGACCGTGCAGCTCTGGGACACCGCCGGTGGCGAACGCCGCCGCACGCTCACCGGCCATACGGACACGGTGACCTCGGTCGCCTTCAGCCCGGACGGCAAGATCCTCGCCACCGGCAGCGGCGACAGGACCGTCCGGTTCTGGGACGCGGCCACCGGCGAACCCCGCGGTACGCTCACCGGCCGCACCGGCGGCGTGACGTCCGTCGCCTTCAGCCCGGACGGGGGCATCCTGGCCACCGGCGACGACGACGGGACCGTACGCCTCTGGGACGTGGGCACCGGCCGGCCTCGCGACACCCTCACCGGCCACACCGACGCCGTGACGTCCGTGGCCTTCAGCCCCGACGGCAGGACGTTCGCCACGGGCAGCGACGACAGGACCGCGCGGCTCTGGGACCTGCGCACGGGGAGATCCAGGAACACCTTGTCCGGGCACGGCAACCATGTGACGTCGGTGGCCTTCAGCCCCGACGGCAGGACCCTGGCCACCGCCGGTCACGACAAGACGGTGCGGCTCTGGGACACGGCCGACGGAACGTCCCGCCGTACGCTCACCGGGCACACCGACGGCGTGATGTCGGTGGCGTTCGGACCGGACGGGAACACCCTCGCCACGGGCAGCATCGACAAGACCGCGCGGATCTGGGATCCGGCCACGGGCAAGCCCCTCGGTGTCCTCATCGGTCACAGCAATCATGTGGCCTCGGTGACCTTCAGCCCCGACGGCAGAACGCTGGCCACCGGCAGTTACGACAAGACCGCGCGGATCTGGGACTTGAGCGCGGGCAAACCTCACAACACCCTCACGGGCCACACCGACACCGTCACCGCGGTCGCTTTCAGCCCTGACGGCGCGACGCTCGCCACCGCCGGCAGCGACAAGAGCGTGCGGCTCTGGTCCGCGTACGGCGGAGAGACCCGCCGTACGCTCACCGGCCACACCGACGGCGTGACGTCCGTCGCCTTCAGCCCGGACGGCAAGACCCTCGCCACGGGCAGCGACGACAGGACCGTACGGCTCTGGGACTTGTACACCGACAGAACCCGCGGCACGCTCACCGGTCACACCGACGGCGTGACGTCGGTCGCCTTCAGCCCGGACGGCAGGACCCTCGCCACCACCAGCGGCGACAAGAGCGCGCGGCTCTGGGACGTCGCGACAGGAGCGCTCCGCATCACCCTCACCGGTCACAGCGACAGCGTGGCATCGGCGGCGTTCAGCCCGGACAGCACCGTCCTCGCCACCACCGGCGGCAGGACCGTACGGCTGTGGAGCGTGGCGACAGGCGTACTCCGCGCCGTCCTCACGGGGCACAGCGACGTCGTGGCATCGGTGGCCTTCAGTCCGGACGGCGCGACACTGGCCACCGGCAGTGACGACGAGACGGTACGCCTCTGGGACCTGGCCGAGGGCAGGCCCCGCACCATCCTCGCGGGCCATACGGGGCCGGTCAGTTCGGTGGCGTTCAGCCCCGACGGCAAGACCCTCGCCACCTCCAGCGGCGACGAGACCGCGCGGCTGTGGAATGTGGCCACGGGCAAGCCCCGCAGCACCCTCACCGGCCACACCAGCCGTGTGACCTCGGTGGCATTCAGCCCGGACGGCAGGACCCTCGCCACCACCGGCAGCGACACGACCGTGCGGCTCTGGGCGATGGACCTTCCCGACGCGGCCGAGGCGGGCAGGAGGATCTGCCGGGCTCTCCACCGGGACTTCACCAAGGACGAACGGATTTCGTACCTTCGGGGCCAGACGTCCGATCCCGTGTGCCCGGACTCCTCCTGACGCCGGCCCCGCCGGAATGCCGTGCGGACACCCTGTCAGCCGGTGTGCCGGGGAGCGATGATCTCGGCCATCACCGAGGAGATCGGGTCGCCCCCGAGCACGTCCCGCAGTTCCGTGACGCCTTGTCGCCGCTGTGCCGGGGTGAGCGCGACATGGCGCTCGATCCGTTCGTTGAACGTCCGCCGGAACCGGGCGTAGAGGTCGTCGTCCTCCCGGACGCGGCCCGCGATGCCGACGAGGGCGGCGGTCCCGGCGAAGTCGTCCTCGGGTATGCGGTGTCGCGGCACGGCGTCCGCGAACCGGGCGGCGGTCCGGCCGAAGAGTGTGCCGTCGAGTTGTCGCAGGGTGAAGACGTGCGCGTAGTGCTGTTCGTGGATCGCCAGTGGCAGCCGGCCGAGAGCGGTCGACTCGTGGAGCGCGGTGAGTCCGGGGGCGAGCAGGTAATGGGGTGTGCTCGCCACGTGCCGCAGCAGTTCGCGCTGCGGCAGGAAGCGGCAGTGGGCCTGTCGGCCGGCGACCTGGACGGTCCGCTCCCGGTGTTCGCCGAAGGGGCCGCCGCAGACCAGGACGCGGGAGAACCGGTGCCAGTCACGCAGCAGATCCCCGATCCACCGGTGGAGCAGCAGCACGTAGTCGTTGTTGACGTCGAAGTCCAGGAGGAAGTTCTTGAATCCGCCGACGTTGACCAGCAGGTCGTATTCCGGTTCCGCGTCGCGCGGTACGTTCCGCAGCCCTTCGAGGTCGACGACCGAGCCGGTCGCGTACATCGTGAGGCCCGTGCCGAGGCCGGCGAGTTCGGCCATGCGCCGGGCGACTCCGGGGAAGTTCTGCACCACGCTGTGCGTGGCGAGCAGGTGGGCCGCGATGACGCGCTCGTGCGGCGAGAGTTCGCTCAAGTGCCGGTCGGCGGCCGCGAAGGAGGAGCGCGGCATGCTCGCGCACAGGTCACGGATGCGGGTCAGCGGGCGGCCGATCCGCCAGAAGCTCAACAGGCTGTCCACCATGACCACCGGGCGCCCCGCCACGACGGACCGCACGACCAGGTCGGCGTCCATGACCGAGACCACCTGATCACCGGACGCCACGAGGTCGTCGACCATCGCCGACATGGTCCCGGCCGTCCCGGCCGTCCCGTGCGTGCCCGTGGTCACGCGGATGTCGTCGAACGCGTCCGGGTTGCGGCGCGCGAACGCCGCCGCCACACCGTCGCCCACGAACACCCGCTCGTGGCCGGGGAGCAGCCGGGAGACCGCGACGAGTTCGGCGGCCGGGCCGAAGCCGCAGTTCTGGGCTCCCATGACGATGCGCACGGCGTCAGCCCCGGTGCCGTGGCACGGGGGCGGGCGGGGCGGTGAGCACGTCGACGAGCCGCGCGGCGAAGCCGGCCGGGTGTCCGGCGTAGCCGGCATGGCCGCCGGGGAACTCCACCGGCCCGCGGCCGAGCCGCTCGGCGAGGACGGCCGCCGGGCGGCCGATGACGTGGGTGCGCGAGTCGCGGCCGACCGCCATGACGACCCGGTCCGCGACGGTCGCGAGCGCGGCGAGGTCGGGGACGTGGCGCGTGGTCGACCGGATCACATGACCCAGGAAGAACGCGCTGTTGTCGTGCGCTTCGGGCAGCGGCGGCGCGGGACGGCCGCCGAAGACGGGCCGGAGCGCGCGCAGGCCCGGCGCGACGCCCTCGCGGCGGAACGTCTCGTAGGCCTCGTCGAAGAGCGCCAGGTGCCGCCCGGCGTCCGGCAGCAGTGTCATCGCGGGCGGTTCGTGCGCGACCACCGACCGGACCCGGTCCCGGTGGCGCGTCGCGAGTTCCAGCGCGACGAGCCCGCCCGAGCAGCTGCCGAACACCCGCACCGGCTCGTCCGCACCGGCGATGTGGCGCACCAGACGGTACGCGTCGTCGGTGTGCACCTCGATCCGCTGCTGTTCCGGCGGACCGTCCAGCGGGCTGCGCGAGTTGCCGCGCGGATCGAAGGTGACGACGCGGTGGTGCCCGGCGAGGACGGCGGCCAGGCGTGCGAAGACGGCCGCGTCGGAGCCGCCGCCCGCGATGAGCAGCAGGAGCGGCCCGGTGCCGCGCACTTCGAAGTGGAGCCTCGCACCGGGTACCGCCAGCGTGCCGGTCTCCAGGGTGTCCATCACGCTCCAGGTCCGGAACCGGTACGCCGTCGGAGGATCGCGACAAGGCTACTGATGACAAGGGGTTCGGTACACGGCCCCCGCTGTTCCCGGGCGGCCCGACGCAGCGTCCCGGCAGTGGCACGCGCGCGCACGCCGTCGCGCGCCCTCCGCGGAATCGCTCGCACTCTTCTCACTTCCGTACGCTCGTCTCACAGGCGGCCGGGCAGGGCATCGCACTCCTCACGTCACACATCCCGAGAGAGACGAAGGAGACCGCCCGTGGCCCTCGGCAGATCATGGATGCGTTGCACGGCCCTGGCAGCCGTCGCCCTGCTCGGTGCAACCGTTCCGACGACGAGTTCCGCCCACCCGCCCCCGTCCGGGCAGTTGCAGTGCCACGGAACCGAGTCCGTCGCCTACAGCCCGGGGGTCACGCTCCTGCCGCGGGACTTCACCGTCACGACCGAAGGGCACTTCGGCTCGTGCACCGACAGCACAGGCAGCACCGACAGCGCAGGCAGGGCAAAGCACAGGGCAAAGGTGACGAGCGGGTCGTACGCGGAGCGGTTCACCCTCTTCGCCGGCTGCAACAACCTCCTCGAAGGCTTCACGGTCCAGCGGACCTTCACCTGGGACACCGGCGACACCAGCGTCGTCGACGCCACCGGCAGCAGCACCGCCGTGGCCGGCCAGGTCATCACCACGATCACCGGCACCGTCACCCAAGGACGCTTCCAGGGACGCAAAGCGGTGCAGATCATTACGATTCCCCAGGCGGGGTTCCTGCAGTGCCTCACCACCGGACTCACCAGTGCGACCGGAGGGATGGTTCTCGGCATCGGCTGACACCACCCCGGGCGACGGCGTCCCGACACCCTCGGCAAAGACCTCGGCAATAAATTCAAGATCATGAATTGCGCAGTCAAGCGACCATGCCGGAATAACACGAGTTCTTGACTGCGGCTTTGTCATCACCTCAGGTTCGCCTGGCTAAGGTATGCCTTCGCTAACCAGGGTGAGCCGGCCTTGTGCCGGGAGGGAACAGATATGTGGGACGACGCGTTTCCCAGCTTCTTGATAGGTCTGAGAGAAGGGCTTGAGGCCGGGCTCATCGTCTCCGTTCTCGTCGCCACCCTGGTGCGCGCGGGGGAGAAATCACGGTTGCCGCAGGTGTGGACGGGCGTGCTGGCCGCGATAGCCCTGTCCATGAGCTTCGGGGCGGTGCTCACCTTCACCGCCGCCACCCTCTCCGCCACCGCGCAGGAAGCCTTCGGCGGCACCCTCAGTGTCATCGCCGTCGCCTTCGTCACCGCGATGGTCTTCTGGATGCGGCGCTCGGCCCGCAACCTCTCCGGAGAAATCCGGGAAAAGGTCACCGGCGCGCTCGCCATGGGCGCCGGAATGCTGATCGTCACCTCCTTCCTCGCGGTGGGCCGCGAGGGACTGGAGACGGCACTGTTCCTGTGGACGACCGCGCGGGCCGCCGGGGAATCGGCGGGCCCGATGACCGGCGCCGGTACCGGACTCGTGATCGCGGCGGCCCTCTGCTGGGGGCTCTACCGCCGCGTACTGAAGATCAACCTGACGAAGTTCTTCACCGCCACCGGCATCGTCCTCGTCGTCATCGCCGCGGGCGTGCTCGGCTACGGCCTGCGCGATCTGCAGGAGGGCGGGGTGCTGCCCGGCAAGGCCGCCTTCGCCTTCGACGTGAGCGGGAGCATCGACGCCGGCTCCTGGTACAGCACCCTCGTACAGGGCGTGTTCAACCTGACCCCGGCCATGACGTGGCTGCAGGTGGTCGCCTACGTGGCCTATCTGTCCGTGGTGCTGACCCTCTTCGTACGAGGCGTACGGGGTGTCCGGCCCGAGCGCGCGGCCGAGGCCGTCGCGGCGGAAGGCGGCACCGGGCAGGGCGGGTCCCCCGAGGGCGGTCCTGACGCCGCACCGGACAGAACCCCGCGCCACCGCCCCGCGTGGGTGGTGCCCGCGGCCGTCGTCGCCGTGCCCGCCGTGGTCGCCGGTGCCGTCGTCGCCTTCAGCGGTTCGAAGCCTTCCGACGGGCAGACCATCGCGGTCTCCGAGAAGGAGTGCGGCAAGGGGTTCTCCGCACCCGAGCCCGGCCGCCGGACGTTCCGCATGCACAACACCGGCGACAAGGCCTCCGAGGTCTACCTCGTCGACCCGGCCTCCAACGCCGTCTACGGCGAGATCGAGGGCCTCGCCCCCGGCACCACCCGCGACCTGGTGGCCACCGTCGGCGGCGGCCAGTACGCCTGGCGCTGTGTCCCCACCGGCGGCAAGGCCGTCACCTCCGCGCCGGTACGGGTGAGCGGCGGCGGCAGCGCCAGGGCCGTCGTGCCCGTCTCCGAGGCCGACCTGGAAGCCCCGCTGCGCTCCTACAAGGAGTACGTCGCCAAGGGCCTGGCCACGCTGACCGAGCAGACCGACAAGCTCGACGCCGACATCCAGGGCGGCGACCTCGACGCCGCCCGTACGGACTGGCTCACCGCCCACCGCACCTACTCCTCCCTCGGCGCGGCCTACGGCACCTTCCAGGACTTCGACAAGAAGATCAACGGGCGCACCGCCGGACTCCCGGACGGAGTGCGGGACAAGGACTTCACGGGTTTCCACCGCGTCGAGTACGGCCTGTGGCACGGCCAGTCCGCCGACGACCTGCGCGCACCGGCGCAGCAGCTGACCGAGAACGTCAAGGGGCTGCAGAAGGCCTTCCCCACCCAGGACTTCGACCCCGCCGACCTGCCGCTGCGTACGCACGAGATCCTGGAGAACACCCTCCAGTTCGAACTCACCGGCGCCGCCGACCAGGGCAGCGGCTCCACCCTGGCCACCGCCGACGCCAACCTCGCGGGCACCCGTGAACTCCTCGACGTCCTGCATCCGCTGCTCGTCCGGCGCGACCCGAAGCTGATCGCCACGATCGACGGCGACATCGCCCGGGTGCAGAAGCTCCTCGACAGCGCGCACCACGACAGCGGGTGGACGCCGGTCGACCGGCTCGACGCGGACGGCCGGGCCCGGATCGACGGGGCCACGGGGCAGCTGCTGGAGGATCTCGCCCCGATCCCCGACCTCCTCGAGATCCGCAAGTCCGCCTGACCCGCGCTCCGCAGTTGCACGTCCCCGAAAGGAACCACGACATGACCGCCGACTCCGCACGCCCACAGGACGGCTTCGCCGCCAGCCGCCGGGGTTTCGTCAGGACGGCGCTGGGCGCGGGCGCGGCCGGAGCCGCCCTGGCGGGCGGCGGCTTCGCGCTCGGCCAGGCCGGTGCCGGGCAGGCGCACGCCGCCGACAGCACGGGCGGGGAGGGCCGGAAGGTCGACTTCCATGGAATGCACCAGGCGGGCATCACCACCCCGCAGCCCGCCGCCGCGAGCTTCGTGTCCTTCAACGTCATCGCCGACAACCGCAAGGACCTCACGGACCTCTTCCGGACCGTCACCGAGCGGGCCCGCCTGCTGACCGCGGGCGGCACCCCGGCCGACCTGGGCGTCGGCGCACCGCCTTCGGACAGCGGCATCCTCGGTCCGACGGTCCCCGCCGACGAGCTCACCGTCACCCTCGGCGTCGGCGCCTCGCTCTTCGACGACCGGTACGGGCTCGCCCGCTCCAAGCCGCGCAAGCTCACCCCGATGCGCACCTTCCCCAACGACGACCTGCAGGCCGCCGAGTGCCACGGCGACCTCTCCCTGCAGATCTGCGGGGCCCGGCAGGACGTCGTCCTCCACGCGCTGCGCGACATCGCCCGCCACACGCGCGGCGCGATGCAGATCAAGTGGCGCATCGACGGGTTCCAGAACGCGCCGCGCCCGACGGGGGCGCAGCGCAATCTGCTCGGTTTCAAGGACGGCATCGTCAACCCGGACACGGAGTCCGCCCGGGAGATGAAGCATCTGGTGTGGGTGACGGGCCAGCTGGGCGAGCCCGCCTGGACGGCCGGCGGCAGCTATCAGGTGATCCGCATCATCCGCATGCTGGTCGAGTTCTGGGACCGGGTCTCGCTCACCGAGCAGGAGAAGATGTTCGGCCGCCGCAAGGACACCGGCGCCCCCCTCGACGGGGCGAAGGAGACCGACAGCCCCAATTACGCCAAGGACCCCAAGGGCGAGGCCATTCCGCTCACCGCCCATATCCGCATGGCCAATCCCCGCACGGCCAAGACGGACGACTCCCGCATCCTGCGCCGCGGTTACAACTACGACCGCGGCATCGACCAGGTCGGCAACCTCGACATGGGCCTGGTGTTCTGCTGCTACCAGCAGGACGTGCGGCGGCAGTTCGAGGCCAACCAGGAACGCCTGAAGGACGAGCCGCTCGTCGACTACATCTCGCCGACCGGGGGCGGCTACTTCTTCGCCCTGCCCGGTGTCAGGGACACCAAGGACTGGCTGGGCAGAACCCTCCTGGAGGGCTGAACCGCCGGGCCGGTCGGTGTGCGTCGCGGATGCCCCGGCAGTGGCCGGGTACGGTACCCGGATTCCTCCGATGGACGGAAAATCGCCCGGCCGCTCCCTCGCGCCGGGCGACGGGCGCCGAGGAGCGGGCCCCGCCTCGCGCGGGGCCCGGCCGGGGAGCGCGTGACATGCCGCCGATGGCGTAATGGCGGCGTCGGGGCGGTTTCCACGGCACGCTGCGAGCCCTGCCCATGGTCTCAGGAGCCCGCTGCACCCTGCTGGGAGTGATAGGTGAACCAGCGACACCGCGGCGATGCCGACGATGCCTCGGAACACCTCGCGACGAGGTTGAGCAACACCGGCCTGGGCGTGCCCTCCCCGCCGGCCTGGATGCGCTGGATGCCGGCCGCCTACGTCGCCGCCGTCCTGGCGCTCGAACCCGTGACACCGGTCGAGTGGCCCGTGAGCTTCGCGCTCATCGCGCTGCCCTTGGTCGCCGCCTTCACCCTCGGTCCCGTCGGCGTCGCCGGCGTCACGGCCTTCGCGATCGCGTTCGAGGGCGTCCTGGCCGGCACCGTGTGCTGCGCGGGCCGCGCCGCGCACCTCCTGTGGGAGCGGCACTACGTGGGCGCGTATGTCTCCACCGCCTTGGTCGGCGTCCTCGGCACGGCCCTGGCCGCCCACCGGAAGCATCAGGAAGCCCATCTGGTCCGCGCCAACTCGGTGGCCGAGGCGCTGATGCACACCCTGCTGCCGCCGGTTCCGCACAAGGTGGGCCATGTGCTGGCGGCCAGCCTCTACCGTCCCGCCGAGGCCCGCACCATGGTCGGCGGCGATCTCTTCGACATCCGCGCCACCGGTACGGGCGACCGCGCCATCATCGGCGACGTACGGGGCAAAGGCCTCGAGGCCGTACGCACCGTCGTCGACGTCCTCGGCAGCTTCCGGCAGGCCGCCTACGATCCCGGCGGCCTGCAGCAGGTCGCCGCCAGCATGGAACGCCGCATGGCCCACGAGGCCGAAGCGATCCTCGACGACGAACTGTTCGTCACCGCCGTCCTGATCGAGCACGACCCCGTCGCCCAGCGGGTGACGATCGTCAACCACGGCCACATCGAGCCCGTCCTGATCTCGCGCGGCGAGGTCCACGCCCTCACCGGGCCGCCCGCGCTCCCCCTCGGCCTGGGCTCCCTGGTTCCCGAACACCCCGTCGCCTACACCCATCGCTTCGCGCACGACGACGTCCTGCTGCTCTGCACCGACGGGTTGATCGAGGCCCGTGACCGGAACGGTGCCTTCTACCCGCTTCTCGACCGGCTCCGCCACCGTTTCGCCGGCCGGCCGGCCCCGCGGCCCACCGACGTCATCGACTTCCTCGACACCGACCTCCCCCGCCACGCCCGTTCGCTCCACGACGACGTCGCCATCCTCGCCTTCGCCCCGCGCCGGGACCTGGAGGCATCACCCGGTCATCGGTCCGGAGCCGTCAGGGGGTGAGGACCGGCCGGCCGCGGAGAGGCTGACGGAGGCCGCTCCCGTCCGGGCCGGTCAGAGCCAGCTGACGCGGGCGCTGCTGACCGGCCCGTCGCCCGGCGCCACCGCGAGCTCTCCGGCCCGTACCCCGGCGAGCAGGCGTCCGACGACGTCCACGATCTGCGGTGCGGCCGCCCGGAGTTCGGCCGGGTCCGTCGGCGCGATCTCTTCCGGGGACACCCCGATCTCCTCCAGGAGCGCGTCGACGTCCGCGAGTTTCCCGGTCAGCCATGGCACGGGGTCGGCGGACAGCTCCTTGACGAACACCCTGGAGCCCGGGTTCCAGCCCTGGAAACGCGGGTGATGATGGGCCCGGTCGAGGCTTCCGGGGGCGGAGTCCACCGACTCCAGCAGATCCACCCGCCAGAGCGGCCTGTCGATCGCGACGGGACGCGCGGAATAGATGTCCCCCTTCAGCTCTCCGCGTTCGAAGAGCCGGAGCTCCAGCCGGACCCCTCTCTCGGGGCTTTCCTGGCCGGGCAACGGATCGGGATCGACGAAGTAGAGGTCGCTCACCACCACGCCGATCCGCTCGAAGCCGAATGCGTACAACACGGCGACACCTTCCTGAAGGTCGGTTGCGTCCTGCTCACACGCCTTCAGCATGCCCGCACCGACGACCGCCGTGAAGAACGCACCGCGCCTGCCGGCCGCCTTATGTGTCTCCCTGGACGAGGGCGTGCAGATGCTGGTCGTGTCATCCGTCCGCGTGCAACAGCGCGCTGCGCATGGTGCCTTCGTGGGAGTAACCGGCCTTCGCCGCCACTCGGCAGGAGGCCGGGTTGGCCACCGAGTGGCACAGCCGCGGGCGGTGCAGGCCGAGGTCCTCCAGGGCCCACCGGCTGACGCGCCGCACGGCGTCGACCACGACGCCACGGCCGCGGCCCGCGGGCAGGACCCAATGGACGATCTCGGCGCTGCCGCCCTCCAGGTCGATGTCGCTCCACCCGATGAGCCCCATGGCCGCGCCGCCGCCCGACCGGGCGATGGCCCAGATCGCGCCCTCCTCGTCCTGCCACCGCCGGTGCATGCGCTCGATCCTCTCCCGCCCGGCCTCCGGCGACTCCACCACCAGAAGGTTCCACGGGCGGATCGCCGGGTCCTGACCGGCGGCCATCAGGACGTCCGCGTCGCGATATCGTGCCACGGCCTTCGGCACGTGGAGCAACAGCTCATACGCCCTCGGGCAGCACCGCCAGCACATCGCGGGCGCGGCGTCCCGGGACCATGCCGAGGTGCCAGGGCTGCCAGCCCGTCTCCGGGTCGACGTCCTGTTGCAGCACCAGGGCGTACGCGCCCGCGGCCTCCTCCAGTGTCGGGTCGGCGGGCCATGCGCCGTCGCGCAGTTCCCGCTGGAGCTGGGTCAGTTCCCCTTCGGCCACCGCCGTGCCGACCACCGAGCCGCCCGGTGAGGTGAACGGCAGCAGGGTGCAGCGCAGGAAACGGGCCCAGGCCGCGCCCCGTTGGTCGTCGTAGCCGGTGAAGAGGCGTACGGCCTCGTCCGCCAGCTCCAGTGCCGGTGCGGTGCGGTCGTTGCCCGCGTCGACGACGGCGAGCTCCACACAGGACCACGCCTCGCCGTGCGGGGCACCCGCCCGCCGGAAGTCCGTCCGGGCCTCCTGGAGCAGCTGCCGGGCGAAACCGCTGTTGCGCAGCGATCCCGTCTGGGCGGCCCGCTGGTCGCGGGTGACGCGGCCCGAGTGGTGCCGGGCGCAGGCCAGCCCGTACGCGTCCCGCATCCGGTTGAACATCGTGCGGGCCTTCTCCAGTTCGCGCACCGCAGCGGCCCGGTCGCCGAGGTCCTCCAGTGCCTGCCCCAGGTGGTACAGCGTCCAGGCCTCGCCGCGGGCGTCCTCGCGCTCCCGGTGCCGGGCGGCCGCGCGCCGCAACTGGTCGGCCGCCGCCGACGCGTTGCCGTTCATCAAGGCGGTACGGGCGAGCTGGGTCAGCGCCCATGCCTCGCCGCGGGCGTCCTGGGTCTGCCGGTACAGCTCCAGGGCCCGGCCGAGCTCCCGTTCCGCCGCGCCCGCCTGGCCCGCGCACAGCCGCACCTGGCCGAGTTGGAGGTGTGCCCAGGCCTGGCCGTGCAGGCTCTCGCTGTCGTGGTGCAGCGCCAGGGCGTCGTTCAGCAGGGTGAGGGCCCTGCCGACTTCCCCGCGGTCCCGCTCGACCGCCGCGAGCGCGTGCAGCGTCCAGGCCCTGTCGCCGCCGAGGTCGGGTGCGGCCTGCAGATCCAGCGCCTCGCGCAACTTCGTGGCGGCTTCGGCGAGTTGACCTTGGTGGTGGAGGGTGATGCCCAGGTCGCGCAGCGCCCGCGCGGCCCCTGTCTGGTTCTGGGCGCCGAAGTACAGGTCGACGACCGAGGACAGGGTCGCGCGGGACTTGTCCAGTTCGCCGAGCTGACGGGCCGCGACGCCGGTGCGCCACTGCACCGAACGCACCAGCAGCCCCTGGCCCATGGCCTGGGCCAGCTCGTTGAGCTCGCCCAGCCGGTGGAGGTCGCCGCGCAGCAGGCAGTAGTCGCACAGGGCGCCGAGCAGGTGCAGGACGGCCGCCTGGTCGGTGCCCTCCGCGTGCCGCAGGGCCGCCGTGATGAAGCCCGACTCGTCGTCCAGCCAGCGCAGCGCGGCGTCGAGCGAGGTGAAGCCGTGCACCCCGGCGGCGCCCTTGCTGAACATGTCGGCCCGGGTCGAGGTTTTTCCGTCCACCATCCTGATGACCGTGTCCGCCAGCTCCGCGTAGCTCCGGATCAGCCGGTCCTGTGCGGCGTTGCGCTCGTCCGGCCCGTCCTCGTCCTGGAGCCGCGCCTGTGCGAAGGAGCGCACCAGGTCGTGCATCCGGTACCGGCTGGCGCGGACGGGCTCGACCAGACCGGCCCGTGCCAGCGCCGTCAGCACCTCGGAGGCCTCGTGCTTGTCCTCGTCCAGCAGCGCGGCGGCCGCCGCGGGGCCGAGCGAGGCCCGTCCCACCAGTGCCAGGCGGCGCAGGAGCCGCCGGGCGCCGTCGCTCTGGTCCAAGTAGCGGAGCCACAGCGCCCGTTCGACCGGGTCGCTCTGCCCGGAGGCCGCCAGTTCGGCGCCCAGCGCGCGCAGGCTGCGGGGTCCCAGCGCCGAGCCCGCGATCCGGAGCGCCAGCGGCAGCCCGCCGCACAGTTCCCGCACGCGCGCCAGCGCGGTCGCGTCGTAGGGGCCCGGTGCGGATTCCCCGGTCACGTTCCGCAGGAGCTCTTCCGTGCCGGCCGCGTCCAGCGGGTCGACGGGCAGCTCGTGCACCCAGGCCGCCAGGTCGGGCGGCAGGGGCAGCGGGGTACGGGTGGTGACCAGGACCAGGCTGTCGGAGCCCCGCGGGACCAGCGTGCGGACCTGCTCGGCGTCGGAGGCGTCGTCCAGCACGATGATGACCGGCAGACCGGTGAAGTGCCGGTCGTACAGCTCGGTCAGCCTGGTCAGGTGCTGCTCCTGCGAGGACCGCTCCCGGAAGAGCAGTTGTTCGCGCGGGGCGCCCAGCTGGTTCAGCAGGTGCATCAGCACGTCCCTGGTCGGCATCGGCTGCTCGTCCGGGCTCTCGCCGCGCAGGTCCACCGCACCGGCCGCGCGGAACTGGTCGCGCAGATGGTGCGCGGCCCACAGCGCGAGCGTGGACCGGCCGGAACCCGGCGCCCCGTGCAGCACCACGACCGTCGGTTTGGTCTCCGTGGCCGCTCGCGCCTGGTGCACCCATTGGGCGATCCGGTTCAGTTGCGCCTGGCGTCCGGCGAACGGCCCCACGGCCTCGGGCAGCCGGTCGAAGGACCGTCCCAGCGCGTTGCGCCGCTGGGCCGCCGCGCTGCGGTCCACGCCGCGGATCGCCGGTCCCCTCCCCGTGACCGCCCCGCCCTTGTCCGGCCGCGGGATGCGGCCGCGGGTCGAGCCCGAGACCATCCGCTGGTGGTCCAGGAACGGCCGGACGCCCCGCACCTCGACCGCCGTCAGCCACTGCAGCCGCAACTGCTCGGCGCCTCCGGGCTGTCCGCGCCTGCCCGCGCGCCGGTGCAGGGCGGGCAGATGACCGGCCGTCAGCTTCACGACGGCGGCCGCCGAACCCGCCACCGCCGCCACGACCCCCGTGCCGACGGCGGTGGCCGCCGAGGTGCCGTACCCCAGGTCCGCCCCGCAGGCCGCGACCGCCGCCACGGCCGCCGCCAGCGCGGGGGTGCCGAGCGAGGCCCGCGAGAGACGGGCGGCCAGCGGCCGCACCGAGGCCGCGTCGGCGTCCAGGGCCCGTACGTACGCCGCGTATTCCTCCCCGGCGGCGGCCGTCAGGGCATCCACCTCGCCGAGCGCCCGGCGCATCAGCGCCTCGCCGTCCGTACGCCCTCCGGACCGGCGTACCTCCTCCTCCACGGCCCGTCGCACCAGGCCCTCCGCTTCCGTGCGGTGTTCCTTCCGCAGCACGGCCGACGAACTCTGCATATGGTCGCCCTCCCCCGCATCCTCAACCACCCGCATCAAGTGTTGCGTATCAGAGGGTTTTTGGGGCAGATCCACAGTTATCTCACACCAACCGCGCACGGTCGGTTCATCCGCGCCGGGCCGCGACGGCCTCCGCGGGCCGTGTCTCCGGATCACTTCTCCCGGAGGTCATGCCCGTCGTGGCGGCTGTCCCGACGGCTGTCACGGTGGCTGTCGCGGCTCGTCCACGAGAGGATCCAGGCGGCTCCACGGGCCGCCAGCACCCGTCGGCGCCCCCATCGCGAACGGGGCGGGGGTTCCCCGCTTCCCGACAGCACGAGCGCGAGGTCCGCGAGGCGTTGGCCGGCCAGGGCGATCTCGATCAGCAGCCTGGTGCGGCGGGGGCCGTCGCCGGTGGCGCGCAGCGCGCAGCGCAGGGCCTCGATCTCGGACATCACTTCCGCGATGCGCGTGTCCGCGGCGCTGCCTGTCGGCGGTGACTGTCCCTGTGACAACTGCTGCTCCCTCGCGTCCGGTTGCGCGAATATCGGTCCTGCGAGCGGGCGGGCCCGGTTCAGGGCCCGGCGGTGATCAGCTGGTAGAGCCCGAGGACGCCGACCGCCGTGATCACCGAGGTGATGCCCCACCCTGCGGCCTTCGTCCCGGCTCCTATGGCGTGTCCCCCCATCAGCTCGCGGTGCGAGGCGACCCGCAGAAGCAGGGCCAGGCCGATGGGGGTGCCGACGGCCCCGGCGACACCGACCCAGTACAGGAGCTGGATGGGCGGCAGTTCGGCGTAGGTGGCGACCAGGCCGACCACGATGGACGTCGCCATGGCGGTGAAGAACCGCGGCGCTTCCCGGGGGCGCAGGGACAGGCCGCGCCGCCAGTTGAGGTGGGCTCCGGTGACGTAGGCCGTGGTGGCCATGATGACGGGCAGGGCCACCAGGGCGGATGCCAGCAGGCCGAGGGCGAACAGGTCGCCGGCCCAGGCCCCGGCCACGGGCCGCAGGGACTGCGCGGCGTCCTGGGCCGTGGTGACGCTCAGTCCGCGCACCCCGAGCGTGGCCCCGGTGGCGACGAGGATGAACCAGAACACCACCGTGGCGAAGAGGCTGCCCGCCAGCGCGTCGAACTGCCGGACGCGGTGCCACCGCCAGGGGACCTTCTCCTCCGACTGGGAAATGGTCTGCCAGACGTAGACGTAGCTCGTGGCCGTCGTGCCGATCAGTGACAGCACATCGAAGAGGAAGGTCCGGCTCCAGCGCACGTGCGGGACGAGGCTGCCGTAGGCCACCGCGCCCCAGTCGGGGTGCGCCAGTACCGCCGCGACGGCGTACGCGAGCAGGACGAGCAGCAGGTATTTCAGGGCCCGTTGGAGCACGTGGTAGCCCAGCAGCAGCACCGCCGCCAGCAGGGCCAGGGAGAGCGGGGCCGCGAACCAGTGCCAGTCCTGGCCCGTGAGGAGTCCGAGCGCGGTGGCGCCCGCCTCCAGGTCCGCGGCGACGGTGACGATGTTGACGGCCAGGATCGAGCCCAGCAGCAGCCGTCCGAGAGCCGGACGGTGGATGGCGGTGACCGCCTCCTGCAGGTCCAGCCGGCCGGCCATCCCGACCCGGGTGGCCATCGACTGGATCACGGCGATGACCGGGAACAGCAGCACGACGCACCAGCCCATGCCGTAGCCGGTGTCCGACCCGATGACGGCCATGGTGGCCACCGTCGTCGGGTCGGTGTCCGAGGCACCGGCGACCAGGCCGGGCCCGACCGCGCGCAGATACGTGCGCCAGGTGACGGGGCCGGTCCGCCATCCCTGCGGGAGGCTGCTCGGGTTCCGTGTGCCGGACCGGCACGAGGCGGTCTCGGACTGCGAACCGGACGTTGACGACATCTGACACCTGCTCCCCCTGCCTACGACGGTCGGCCCGTGGCCCCGTCACCTGCGGCACGGCACGGTGACGGACGCGATCAGCCGGTCATTCGGTGGCCTTGCGGCCGCGCCCCCATTGCAGACCCCAGCCGTAGAGCCGGTCGAGGTCGGCCTGGTAGCCGTAGACGTAGCGCGCCTCGCGGCGCATGGTCAGCCGCCCGGCGCTGTTCTCGATCAGCGCCACCGCGCACGAGCGGGCGTGGGGGTCCCGTTCGTGGAGCTCGACGACCAGGCGCTGCCCCGTCGGCGGATGGAGGGTGACGGCGGCGTGCACGCGGCTGAAGGCGGGGGCGCCGCTGTAGATGTAGGCGAAGATCAGCAGGCGTTTGAACTCGTCGGCCCGGTCCAGGTTGATGTAGAGGGTCTCCCCCGAGGCGGCGCCGAAGCGGTTGTCGTCGCCCAGCGTGATGTACGGCGGGCGGTGGAGGTTTCCGCAGAGGCCGCCGAGCGGCTGGACCACGCCCTTCCGCCCGTCGGCCAGTTCGTACATGCAGGCCAGGTCGAGGTCCACGGTCACCATGACCGGGCCCGGGGCCTGTTGCCAGGGGGCGGGCTGCCTCGGCCGCCGTGGGAACAGGGGTGCCCGCGGTGGACGGAATTCGGCCGACGGTGCCTGCCAGGTCAGGTTGACCCGCAGGGTGCCGGCCGTCGCGCCGTGGTCGGCGAGCGAGACCACCGGGTGGCCTTTGGACAGCCGGCTGTGCAGCGGATCCTTGAAGGCGTTCCCCCTGGGATGGCTGCGGTTGCGCATGAGGTAGTCCCACAGGCTGCCGCCCGCCTCGCTCGGCGCGGGTATCGACGTGGGTGCCGGGGTGCGGGAGGGGGCGGCCGGTTTACGCCTGCGTCGGTGTTCCCACCGCATGTTCCACGGTCCTTCCTGGTGATCGCCTCTGGGTCGGCGGGGGTTCGGCGAGGGTTCGGAAGGGGGAAGGCTGTCGACCGCCCACCGGCGGGATCAGAGGCTCACGGCTCGGACGCCGACGCTTCAGTCACCGACTCAGTCACCGACGTTTCAGGCACCGAGGCTTCAGACACCGACGCTTCAAGCACTGACGCTTCAGGCACTGACGCCGAAGTCCCTGGCGATTCCCGGCAGGCCCGAGGAATACCCGCGCCCGATGGCACGGAATTCCCAGGACGCCCCGTGCCGGAAGATCTCCCCGAACACCACGGCGGCTTCGGTGGAGGCCTCCTGCGTGAGGTCGCAGCGGGCGATCTCACGGCCGTCCGCCTGGTCGACGACACGGACGAAGGCACCGGACACCTGTCCGAACTTCCTCCCGCCCTTGTCGGCCTCGTGGATGGACACCGGGAAGGCGATCCTGGCCACCTCGGCCGGCAGTGCGGAGAGGTGGATCAGGATCTGCTCGTCGTCGAGGCCGTCACCACCGCCGGTGACGCAGTCACCGATGTGCTGGACCGAACCGTCGGGGCTGCAAAGGTTGTTGTAGAAGACGAAGTGCCGGTCGGAGAGCACCTTGCCGGACCGGTCGCACAGCAAGGCGGAGACGTCGAGGTCGCATTCCATGTCCGCCGTGGCGCACACGCCCCAGCCGAGGCCGACCGTCACCGCGGCCGTTCCCGCCGCCGGCCCGCCCGGCGGCACGTTCTCCTTCGACAGAGAAACACTCATGAACTTCCCCCTGCGTCAAGGCAGTCAGGATCTCGCACCGGCACCGGCGCCGATCACGCCCGCCCCGGCCCCGTCCGCTCCCGAATTGTTGACGCACGCACCAGCACCGCACAACGGCTCATGGCGCACCGAGGGGGCGCGTGGAGGGTAGCCTGCCCTCACCTCGCACCCTCTCTGAGAACTCTGAGAACATGGACCCATGGACGAGGAAGTCATTCCGATCCTTCGTGTCGAGGACGCCGCCACGGCGGTCGGCTGGTACGCCCGCCTGGGCTTCGCCAAGCAGTGGGAGCATCGCTTCGAGCCGGGGTTGCCCGCCTTCGTCGAGGTCGCGCGTGGCCGCGTGCGGTTGTTCCTGTCGGAGCACCGGGGCGACGCCCGGCCCGATACGTTGGTGTATCTCCGCGTGAGCGATGTCGATGCCGTGGCCGCCGAGTTCGGGGTGTCCGTACAGGTTGCCCCGTGGGCGCGTGAGGTCGAGCTTCGCGACCCGGACGGCAACCGCCTCCGGGTGGGCACCCCGGTGCAGTGACACGGCACCGGCGACCGGCTGTCAGGCATGTTCTGTCAGATGTCTCCTGGAAGGAGATACCGTGCGAAAGCCCGTGGCCCGTACGGCAAGACCGAGGCCGAGAACGAGGCCGAGAACGAAAGCATCCGGAGCACGGGGCGGCTTATCCGGTGCGGCGGCGCTGATCGGCGTCGCCGCACTCGTCGTTTCCGCGGTGCCCGCGCACGCGGCCGCGGCGCCGCCCTCCCGTCCCGGGGAGGTGGTCCCGGGGCAGCGCACCGTGACACCCGCTCTGGTGGCCGGCCTCCGGGAGCAGGCGAAGCCGGCGGGGAGCGCCGCCGACGCGGCGCGCGGGCATCTCGCGGACAAGGAGAGCCGCTACCGGATTCCTCGTCCCGACCGGGATTTGCGGCCGGTGCGGACCGTCACCGCGGGCCGCTCGGAGACCGTGCGGTTCCAGCAGCGGCACCGGGGAGTGGACGTTCTCGGCGGGCAGTACGTCGTCCGGATGGAGAAGAAGGACGGCAAGCGGGTCGTCACCGGTACCTCCGGCAGGTACTTCACCGCCCTGAAGGTCGCGACCGAGCCCGGCATCGACGAGAAGACGGCGGTCGAGCGGGCGGTCGACGCGGTCGAGGAGCGGCTCGGCCCGTGGCGGCCCGCCCCGGGCAGCATGGCCGACGGGCCGGACGAGAAGGAGACGCTGACCGGCACCGCCCACGGTCCGGTCGTCCTGCCCAGGGGCGCGGGCGTGCTCACCCAGCACGTCACCGTGCGGGGCACCGACCCGGCCACCGGCGATCCCGTGCTGCGCGAGGTGTACGTCGACGCCCGGTCCGGTCATCCGCTGCTCCAGTACAGCGGCATCAAGACGTTCATGGGCCCCGCGGAGTCGGCCGGTGCGGCTGGTGCGGCCGGTTCACCGGACCGGGCCCGCCGGGCCCTTGTGCGGGACGGCGGGACGAAGGGTTCCGGGGTCGGGCTCGACGGGCGGACCGTCGAGCTGAAGGTGGACCGGGACGAGGCGCGCAAGGCGTACGTGCTGCGCGACCGCTCCCGTTCGGAAGGCGGCGACAAGAACCGGATCTCCACCTGGGACGCGCGCGGCCTGAAGTGGTACGACGTCAGCGGCGTCTGGCCGCCCGGCATCAAGGAGTTCGCCTCACCGGACCCGTCGTTCGGCCAGGAGGCCACCGACACCGGCGCGGTCGACGCGCACTGGGGCGCGGGCAAGGTCCACGACTACTACAAGGACGTCCACGGCCGGAACGGCCTCGACGGCCACGGCACGGCCGTCGACTCGCTTGTGGGCGTCGGCCCGCACCAGCCGTACGCCAACGCCTTGTGGGACGGCACCAAGATGATCTACGGAGAGGGCGACAAGGAGTACCGTTCCTTCTCCGCCGCGCTGGACGTCGTCGGCCATGACATGACCTACGCGGTCGTCGACAACAGCGCGGACCTCGTCTACGCGGGCCAGTCCGGCGCCCTGGACGAGGCGATCGCCGACTACTTCGGCGGCGCCGTCAGGACCGACACGTACGGCATCCCCATGGACGGCCCCGACTCCGGGCTGGTGGGCGGGGCGCTGTGCCGGACGAAGGCCCCGCGCGAGTGCGCCACCCGCGACATGAACGACGGCAGGACCACGTCCAAGTCCTTCGTCGGCGTCTCGATCGGTACCGACAACGGCGGCGTCCATCTCAACTCCACCATCTTCTCGGGCGCGTTGTGGGACATCCGCAAGGATCTGGACCGCACGCTCGCCGACAGGATCGTCTACAAGGCGCTCACGGAGTACCTGACCCCGCTGGACGGCTTCACCGAGGGCCGCGCCGCGGTGCTCGCCGCCGCCAGGGACCTTGAGGTGACAGTCGGTCAGTTCAGGTCTGTCGGGCGCGCCTTCGACGCCCACGGCATCGTCCCCGGCTGGGAGACGGCCATGGGCGTGGACTCCGACCCGCTGCTCGGCAAGGTCGACACCAAGGACAGCCATGGCACGGCGGTGGGGGCCGGTGGCGGCTGGTGGGTCGCGTCCAGGTCCGACGGCGACGGCTCCGAACCGTACTCGGTCTGGGCCGGGCGCCTCGACGGCACCGGCGAGAAGAAGCTGATCAGCCCCAACGACGGGCGCTACCACACCGATCCGGTCACCGACGGCAGAACCGTGGTGTGGAAGGTGGACCACGGCCTCACCTCGGAGGTGCTGGCGCGGCCGCTCGCCGGCGGCCCCGTCAAGACGCTGTTCCACAGCGGCTCCTTCCTGGGCCGCGTCCAGGACCTGCGCGTCGAGGGAAGGACCGTGGCCTTCACGGTCTACCCGCACCGCGCCGGCCCCCGCGTGGTGTATCTGAGGATGGGCGAGACCGATCCGGTCGTGGTCTCCCCGGACCCCTACGCACGCTATGCCGCGACGGAGGCCCCGTCTCTCGGCAACGGCAGGATCTCCTTCAGTGATCTGCACCGCGGACCCACCGGATGGCGATGGGACGTCGAGATCGTGGACGTCGCGACCGGCGAGCGGACGCGGGTGCGGCAGCCCGACGCCCCCGACATCCGGCACACCGCCATCACCGGCACGTACGTGTACTGGCTCGCCGACCACGACTGGGCCGACGGGCCGACCTCGGTGCGCCGGGCGAACCTCGACGGCACGGGCCTCGTCGACCTCAGCCCCGGCACGGGCAAGGACGCGCTGCGGGGCGTCGGCCTGACCGCCTCCGACGACGCGGTGACCGTCGCCGCGCGGACACCCGACACCCAGGTGCGCAACGAGACGCTCGGCAAGCTGTGGCAGTTCTCGCCGGACGGCTCGCGCAAGGGCCGGGTCTCCTGCAACCGCGGCGAGCAACTCGCGCCCGCGGCCGCGGGCGGCAGGCAGGTGGTGTGGATCGACGCGACGACCGGCTCCACCGACCTGGTCACCCGCACCCGCCCGGCGGGCAACTGCGGCTGACGTCCGGGCACATACGACGGCCCCGGCCGTCAGGGGAAGGTGACGCGTACGGTCAGGCCGCCGTCCGGGTTGGCCTCGGCGTCGACCTCGGCCTGGTGGGCGCGGGCGATGGAGGTGACGATGGACAGCCCCAGCCCCGCGCCCTCGCCGGGGGCGTGTCCGCGTTCGCGCAGGCGGCGGAAGGGTTCGAAGAGGTAGGGGACGGTCTCGGGCGGGACGTGGGGGCCGGTGTTGGTGACGGTGAGGGTGCGGCCGTGGATGTCGGCCTGTACGTGGCCGTCGTGGTGGTTGTGGCGGACGGCGTTGGTGACGAGGTTGCGTACGAGGTGGGCGAGGAGGACGGGGTCGCCGTCGACGGTCAGGGGCGTGGTGTGGGCGCGGATGGTGATGTTGTGTGCGTGGGCGTCCTTGGTGGCGGCGCATTCGGTGGTGACGGTGCGGGTGAGTTCGTGGAGGGCGAC